>NZ_BAAAPN010000035.1:0-103604 GCF_039531165.1 Nostocoides vanveenii
GGCAGAGTCGTAACTCCCATCATCGGAAGACCTCGACCCATCAACCCGACACCGACACGCCCCCACGCCGACAACCGGCTACACCCTCAAATCGGAAGAGCCGGTTAAGGTCCGGCACCTCCGTGATCTCGACCTTGAAGACGTCGCGGACGGGCCGCACGTGGGTCAGCCCGGCGACCTCGAACAGCGGCAGCTGCTCGCCTGTGATCGGCGAGCCAGCGTAGGACGTGGCGATGAGCTTCTTCAGGCCGAGGTGGTTGAAGTTCATCGCGAAGTACTTGAAGAAGTTCGACTCGAAGGGGTCGTCGCAGTTGCAGAACACGACCTTGCCCTGGAACTGAGCGCGGTAGTGGCGGAGCTCCGCCTCCACGTCGGCGAGCTGGGTGTAGAACTCGTCAGCCGAGTTGTTGTTGCGTGCGCTCAGCGCATCGTTGCCTGCCATGGCCATCCTCTCCCTTGGAGGCTCAGGCTATCCGGGGACGACGACACGCGAGTGAGTCAGCAGGACAAGGTGGGCCCGCACCGCCGGTGCGTCCAGCATTTGTCATGACATAAGCTCGGCGCAAGCGCTTACGACGTGCTCCGGGACTGCGTCGAACTCGCGCGGATTCAACTGCATCACATACTCATTCTCGATGTGATACGACTCGTTAACAAACTTCCTCAGGGCCGCGTCACCCTTTGAAGCATCTGGATCGAGAGTTGCAGCGATGCGATAGATCTGTATCTTCTCGTAGCCGACGCTTGCTTCCTGAAACTTCGCTTTCAGTGCGTCCTTATCCTTCAGCTGCGCAAGGAGGTTGCCATACTCGAATCCAGGGATAGCCTTCTGAATATCCAGAACCGCCTGCTCCAATTCGTGCGACTCAAGTGGAACCATTTCCCCATTGTTGGCTTTTGAGCACGGTATGTCACGAAGGTGCAGGAGACTGGAAAGGACGTCGTACTCCTTGTCGTACTCGCCATGAACCTCATAGCGCCTCCGAAGGTATATGCACTTGACGACGTCGTCAGCCGTCGATGCGATGTTTGCATCGCAAACCTGCGAGAACGTCATAATGTCTCGTGAGCCAATCGGCTTCTCCTGAACTCTGCCATCGCGGCTCCATAGGAAGTGCACGGCTGGTTCCGCGGCTTGGAACTGCCCAGACGTTGCCGTTCGAACGATGTCAATGGCAGGTTCGATATCATGAGTTAGAAGAAGTGTAGTGAACCCACGGAGACTACTCTGACCATGAAAAAGCTTATGGAGGATGGCAAATTTCTTGGTCTTGTCAAAACTTGAAACTGGGTCATCTAGGATAACCAGATCAGGTTTGTCGCGGCGAACCTGATGCATGAAGAGAACGAGCGCAAACGCGTTGCGCTCCCCGAAACTGAGGTGGCTTCCAGCGGCTTCTATGTGACCAGGAGCATCCTCGTGCTCAAGGATCATCCTATAGGAGTCTCCTTTCGCCTCAATCCTCACAGCGTACTTGTAGCCGGCGGATCTAAGGTACTCGTTTATCTCATCTTGATTTTGCCGAATCGACTTTGCAATCTGCGCCTTCTGCCGCCCTACATGCCCCTTGATCTCGTCGATCCGCTTTGCAACGTAATCAAGTTGCTCGTTCATGCCTATCACAACAGCTTGTGCGTCCGGAGTATTCAACGCGTCAAGAAGGTCCAGGTCAATCTGGAGCCTGCGGAGCGCTTTTCCTACGTCCGGTTCGTCGCGAAGGGAGGTGAAGGAGATGGTCTTCAAGGCAACAAACTTGCTCAGAAGGGTCTCTACCTGGCCCCGCAAGGTCGCTAGGAACTGGTCTTGCTCGGGCGTCAGTTCCTCAAGACTGGTCGTAATCGTCCGAAGTTGCTCGAGCCTGATAGGAACGAAGAACCCGGCCAACTTTTCGATGACTGCGCGCAGTGCTCGCATGTTCTTGACGGCTGCCGTTTCGTATTCTTCTGACACCTTAACCGCGGTCGCCTTGTCCACGCTGGGCACCGCACAGAATGGACAGTTCTCCGAGAGTGCAAGGTAGTTCTTGCCTCTGGATTGCCATGCCAGCCATCCCGCTGGATCCTCACTGTCGAGGAAGTTCTTGAAGCCGAGGAGGGGCTTAGGTATGTTGGCGAGCTTGCCGCCGACGGTCAAGGCTTTAAAGCCTCTGCTAGTCTTTGCAATAGCGCCAGCTTTAGTTACCGCAAAAGCGTCTCGCAACTCAGTGAAGTTTGCGATCACGTCGTCGAGCGCTGCGTTTTCTGTGAAGACCCCTCGCAAGGCTTCAAAGATCGCGTCAAGTTGCTTGACGCCCTCTTGGTACTCGGGGGTCTTAATGAATATCTCAAAGCTGTTTCGTACAACCTCATCGGGCTGGAAGACGAATTGCGAGACATAATTCTCATCAAATGTAAGGGTGCTCTTGATCTCACCCGCCCCCTCGACCGTTGGGACGGCATCGTTCTTGCTGCTCCTGTACCTAAAGGGGAGCAGTTCGCCCAGAAGCGACGGATCTTGCGCGTTCAGAGTAAGAGCTCTAGCGATAGTGCTCTTGCCGAGTCCGTTTGGGCCGTACTTAATGTTGAGCGATCCGCGGCGCAGGGCAATTTGGGCGCGTTCAATACTGTTGCAATTCGTAATCGTCACGCTGTACTCGCCGGTCTCTGCGCGTGTATCCCCCTGGTTAGGGACTGCCGAGTTGTTGTCCGCCACCTCCCCACTGTCTCATGAACCTAGGCGCCGCTGGAGCCGGATCACGTCATGCAAGTCGTCTCGAGGGCAGCGCAGCGAACTATCTTGTTGTGCGCGTCCTCTTGAGCAGTAGCCAGATGGCGCTCTGGCTGAACCCGAGACGGTCTCCCACCCGCGCCGTTGAGAGGCCAGACTCGTAGAGACCGATTGCCTCGCGCTGCTGCTCAGGAGTCATCTTGGGGGCCTGCTGCTTGACCCCGCTATCAGCAACGAGGACGTCAACGGAGTGGCGGGAGACTCCATGGGCCTGGGCCAGCGTGCGGCTAGATGTACCGCGCGCATAGTCCTCGACGATCTGGTTGATGACGAGTGGACCGAGCCTTTGCTTCAGCGTGTAGACCTGCGTCGTCTCGTTGGCAGATGGTCGTGCCTGCCCACTTCCTGCCCCGGCCGCCTGCCGGAGTTGGTGCCCCACTCGGGCGTACTTCGACCAGCGCCCTATAAGTTCCACCGAAGTCCAGGACCTCGGTCGCTTCGCGACCTGGGTCCTGTTCCTCTTTGGTGGACCTCTGTGGCCCCAACCCTCAGCCGGAGGCCAGGCGCGCGCGCTGGGCCGCGTAGTCCGTCACATCGGTGACCGTGGCATAGGGGCTGACGACGTCGTCCTCGGTCTCCTCGACCTCGGCGCTCGGATAGGTCGCCTTCGCCTTGAGCGTGTAGGTCGGCGGGGGCACGGGCACCGGGGACCAGCCACCGGGAGCCTGATCGGCCGCGACCGGCGCCTCGTGCGCCGCGGTGGCGCTGAAGTCGTCGATGTCGAAGACCGCCGCCGCCACGTATGCCGCCGACCCACCATCCGCCGCGACCTCGCCACTCCCGCGGGCGACCAAGGACTGCTCAGGAGCCTCACGTGCCGGCTCGGGACTGACCGTCACGTCGGTGGTGGTTGGCGCGCGCCGGGTCGGCGCGGAAGGGCCGGTCGATACCGGGCGCCCGGGTGCCGAAGCGCCGACCGCCGAACCGCCGCGACCGGCAGCAGCCGGCCGTCGACCTGCGGGTCGAGCGGACATCCCGGCTGCGGGTCGAGCGGCCGTCCCGGCTGCGGGGCGACTCCGCCGCGCGGCCGGCGCCGAGCCCGCGCGGGTCGCGTCGGCAGCACGCTGCGCGGGTGCGTGGCCCGATACGGTCGACACGCCGGCCGCGTGTCCGCGACGACGAGCCGCTGTGGCAGCAGCAACCGCGCGGCGCAGCCACCACATGGCCAGGCCGGTGGCCACGATGCCAAGCACCGGCCAGACCCAGCGAACCGCCCCGAGGCTGGCGAGCAGGGCGCTGACGAGCGTGAAGACGCTGGCACCGATCACGAGCACGCCACGAGTCGCGCGCCCGAAGACCGGCACCTTGCTGTCGATCGCCGTGGCCGAAGCGCGCGCCTTGGAGGTCGCTCGCGCAGTTGCCGCGGAGACGGAACTGACGGTCCTGCTGCCCAGCTCCCGGGCCCGCTCGCCGGCCTGACGCGCGGATTGTGTTGCCGCATCACGATTTTCGGTCGAAGCCGCCGAACGAGCGGTCGACGCGACGCGGTCCGCGAGACGACGACCGGCACCGCGGGTGAAGTCGGACGGATCGGCCTCAGCTCCGCCCCGGCTCACGGTGAGGGCATTGCGGTGCACGCGCGCCGAGGAGGCTGCGGCCACCGTGGGCGCGTCGCTCTCGGGCAGACCTTTGCCCCGGTCGAGGATTCGCATCGACTCCGAGAAGCGGTCGACCGTCCGGGCAGTGGCGAGATGTTCGCGCCGGCCCACCCAGTGCTGCACCAGATAGGCAGCCCAAATGGCAATGACGACAAGGAAGATCACGCTACTGGGCTGCACGGGACCACCGTAGGCAGCGCGCTCGCACTACCCGGGGAGCATCGTCGGTGTGTCGCCGAGCCGGCCGGTTTTGTTCCGGCAGAAGGCCGCCCCGCGCCCGCGTCAGGGCGAGACCACACGCGAGAATCGCCTCCCAATACCACACGGGCGACCCACGAACGACGCCGCCGGTCAGAGCCGCCCGATCAGCCCCCGGGGTCCGAGATCCTCACTGGTGATAGCAAAGGAGAGATGGTCACGCCAGGCGCCATCGATGTGCAGATAGTTCGGCCGCAGCCCTTCGTCCCGGAAACCGAGCTTGCGCACAACAGCGAGCGAGGCGAGATTCTCCGGGCGGATGTTGATCTCGATCCGGTGCAGATTCCCCGCCCGCAGGACGTAATCGCCGGCCAGTGCGACCGCCGTCGGAGTCACGCCACGGCCGGCATACACCTCGCCGACCCAGTAGCCCATGGTGCAAGAGCGGAACGCCCCCGACTCGATATTGCTGACATTGAGTTGCCCGGCCAGCGAGCCATCCACGGTGATCCCGAAGGCGAGCACCCGGCCAGCCCGGCCTTGCTCGCGCTGCGTGCGCAGCATTCGGGCGAAGCTCACACGCCGCGGTGACCCGTCGGGATTGGTCGGCTCCCACGGCCGCAGCCAGTCCCGATTGTGTTGTCGCAGAGCGAAAAAGGCATCCTTGTCCGACCGGCGCAAGGGCCGCAGGCCGATGCTCGAACCGTCCGCCAAACGACCCGAGAGCTCGACCGGCCAGAGCCGCTGCCCCACCCGTCAGTCCGAGACCTGGATCGCTGGCGACGGATGGTCGCCACCGCGCACCTGGCTGATCACGTGTCCGATCACGGGCTCCAGGACCGTCAGCGCATCCCGCACACCGCCCGGCGACCCCGGCAGGTTGACGACGAGGCAGGTCCCAGCCAGACCCGCGAGGCCACGCGAGAGCATCGCGGTCGGCACCCCCGCCGCGACACCGGCAGCGCGGATCGCCTCGGCGATCCCCGGGATCTCGCGATCCAGCAGGGGGCGGGTCACCTCGGGAGTCGAGTCCGTCGGGGCGCAGCCGGTGCCGCCCGTCGTGATCACCAGGTCGTATGCCGTGACCCCCGCGCGCAGTTCGCGCGCCACCGGGTCGCCGTCGGCCACGACGACCGGATCGCCCACGTTCGCGCCCCAGGCTCGCAGGGCATCGCGAATCAGTGGCCCTCCCCGGTCCGGGTAGACCCCGGACGACGCCCTCGTCGACGCGGTGACGACCAGCGCCCGCACGCCTGCCAGGGCCGCGTGATCAGCCATCCACCGGCTCCGATTCGATCCAATCCCCTGACCGCCCACCGGATTTCGCCGTGACCCGGATGTCGGTGATGCGCCCGTGCTTGTCGATCGCCTTGACCATGTCGATGACCGTGAGCGCGGCGACGGCGACGGCGGTCAGCGCCTCCATTTCGATGCCGGTCCGGTCCGCGGTGCGCACGGAGGCCCGGATCTCGACCGCTTCGTCGGTCACGCTGAGGTCGACGTCCACGCCGTGCACGGCGATGGGATGCGCGAGCGGAATCAGCTCGGGTGTGCGCTTGACCGCCTGAATGCCGGCGATCCGGGCGACGGCCAAGGTGTCACCCTTGGCCACCTCACCCGCCCGCAAGGCCTCAATCGCCTTGGGCGAGAGCAGGACTCGCCCGGCGGCCGACGCCTCCCGTGCCGTCACCGCCTTCGCGGAGACATCGACCATGTGGGCCGACCCGTCGGCCCGCACGTGCGTCAGCTCGCCACTCACGCGGTCAACTCCCGGTCGCCGAGCAACCAGACCTCGACCTCGTCACCGGTCTCCAGTCGCGTCGTTGCCTCGGGGACGACGACGAGGGAGTTCGCGCGCACCAGATCGTGGATGAAGTGCGAGCCTTGACCCACAACAGGATCCACCAGCCAGCCGGCATCGGTCCGGGAGGTCACCGCCCGGGCGATTTGGGTCCTGCCGGCTGGCGAGGTCAACTCGTGCCCCATCACCCCGCGCACGATGCGGCGCTCGTGCGTCGTGCCCATCATCGCGTCCAGGGCGGGGGCGACGAAGACCTCGAAGGAGACGAAGGCCGACACCGGATTGCCCGGCAGCGCGAAGACGGGAACGCGCCGCGGCCCGAACAGCCCGAAGCCCTGCGGCTTGCCTGGCTGCATCGCAACCTGGACGAAGTCGACGCCATGCGCGGCCAGCGCGGCCTTCACCACGTCGTACGCGCCCATCGAGACGCCCCCGCTGGTGATGATGGCGTCGCACCAGCCGGCGAGCGTGGTCAGCAGGGCAACCAACTCGTCGGGGTCGTCGCCGACACTCAGGCGTTCCACCGTCTGCGCGCCCATGCCCTCCACCGCCGCGGCCAACATCAGCGAGTTCGACTCGTGGATCTGCCCGGGCCGCAGGGGCCGGCCCGGTTCGATCAGCTCGTCACCGGTGGAGATCACCGCGACCCGGGGCCGGGGCCGCACGCGCAACATCGGGTGACCGGTCGCCGCCGCCAGCGCGATGGTGCGGGCGCCCACCCGCGTCCCCGCCGGTATGACGACCGCACCCGCCCGAACGTCCTCGCCGGCGGGGCGGATAGACCGGCCTGCCGGCACAGGGTCGCAGACACTCACCTGATCCACGCCGCCGTCGGTCCGCTCCACCATGACAACGGCGTCTGCGCCCGCGGGCATCATCGCTCCGGTCATGATGCGCACCGCCTGGCCCGGGCCGACAACGAGACCGGCGGCGTCCCCGCCGGCCGCTACCTCACCGACGACGCGGAGCACCTCCGGCCGGTCCTCGCTCGCCTCGGCGACATCGGCGGACCGAATGGCGTAGCCGTCCATCGCGGAGTTGTCGAAGCCCGGCAGGTCCACGCGGGCCACAACGTCGGTGCACGTCACCAGCCCGCAACAGGCGGATAACTCCAGCTCGACGGGCTCCGCCGCAGGCACCGCTCCTAGGATCGCTTCGCGGTGTTCCGCGACCGACCGCATCTCAGACGGTCCCGGCGAGGACAGCGCCGTCGGGGATGGTGCGCGGGCCCTCGCCGCCGACGACGACATCGCCGACACACCTGACGTCCGCGCCGAAGGTGGCGTCACCGGGCACCGACAAGCTGGTGCACTCGCGCATGCTCGGCACGCCTGCGGGGAAGCGCGCAAGATAGCCCGGCACGTGGGTAAAGACGGCGCCTAACGAGATCGCGGGCTCGGCGTGCGTGATGGTCGAGACGAGCTGGGCGTCGTCATCGAGCTCAAAGATGTCGGACTGCACGAGGAGCAACTCGTTGGTGGACTTCACCGGCCGGAACCGGCTGCGGGGCACCGTAATCGCCCGTGACCCCTCGAACACCTCGATGGCCGCTCCCATGGCCGACTCGATCTGGATGACCTTGGTCGATCCCTTGTCGGTCGGGTCGACGGTCTTGCGGTTGACGATGATGGGCAGCCCGAGCACGCCGTCGCCGTCTGCCAGCAGCCCGGCCAGCACCTCGATGTCGACCCACAGGTTGTTGGCATGGAAGAGCGTGTGCCGCGTGTTGTCCTGGAAGTAGTGGTCCTCACCGGGCGCCACCATGGCCGAGTCGCGCAAGATCAACCGGCCGTCGGTCTTGCGCACCGCGAGATGGCCGCCCTTGCGATCGTTCGCCGTGCGCTCGCAGACCTCTGCGGCATACGGGATGTCCTTGGCGATCAGCCAGGCCGCGATGTCCGGATCGCAGGTCGCACCGAGATTGTCGGCATTGGACAAGAAGACATAGCGGATCCCCTTGGACCGCAAGGCCTCCAGCAGGCCGGCTCCCTGGAGGGAGACGAAGACATCGCCGTGCCCGGGCGGGCACCACTCCAGGCTGGGGTCCGCCGGCCACGACACCGGCTCCAACCCGTCCGCGGTCAGCTTCGGCTCGGCATTCTGGAGGAAGTCGAGCGGCAGCCCGTCGACGGCCAGGTCGGGATACGCGGCCAGGATGGCCAACGACTCCTCGCTGGTGCGGAAGGAGTCCATCAATAGCAGCGGGAGGTCCACGGCATACCGCCGGCGCAGGGCGAGCGTCTGCCGGGCGATGATGTCGAGGAAGGTCAGCTCGCCGCGCACCTGCAGCGCGGTCTTGGGGCCGCTTAGGCCCATGCTGGTGCCCAGCCCCCCATTGAGTTTGACCACCGCGACCTGGGCGAGGGCCGCGCGCCGTTCTTCCTCGCTGACCTGAACGTCGGCCAGGCTGGTGACCTCGCTGAGGGGATCGATCGTGTCCTCGGGAATCAGCCCCTGCGCACCCGACTCCAGCAACCGGTAGAAGCGCTCGAAGACCGCGATCGCGGCCGCCGACGTCCCCCGCTCGGTCATGGCCGCCCGCGCCTTTGCCAGCCCTTCGTCGCTCATGGTGCCAGCCTACGATGCCCCCCATGACGCTGACGGCGAAGCAGCAGACGCGGGCAGCCCACCGGGCCAGACGCCGGGCCATCGCGGCCGAGCGCGACCTCCGCGCCGACGGCGTCGCGCTGGCCGGGCATCTCGAACCGCTCATCGCGCGTCTGGGGATCGGCCCCGGGGACGTGGTCACGGCATACGAACATCTCCCCCACGAGCCGCACACCGACGCCGTATGCCGCCTGCTCGCCGTCAGGGGCGCGCGCGTCATCGTGCCGATCACCTTGCCCTCCTTCGACCTCGATTGGTTCGCCCTCGACGATCCGGACCGCACACCCCTGGGCCTGGACGCCGTCGCGCGCTGCCGGCTGCTCCTCATACCGGCACTGAGCGTCGACGCCCTTGGCAACCGGCTGGGGCAGGCCGGTGGATGTTATGACCGCACCCTGCCACGGGCCACCGACAACGCCGTGGTGGTCGCTCTGCTGCACCCCGGCGAGCTCGATGAGCGCCCGCTGCCGACCGATCCGTGGGATCGACCAGTCGATCTGGTGCTGACAGCGAACGGACTGAGCGCGGTGGGACCGGATCGGCGGCGCCGGCTGGGAGACTGAGCGCAACACTCCCCGTCGATGCGAATGAGGCCCCACCGTGTTCCCCTTGGCGACCGATCTGGCCGCGGGATTCACGCTGAGCGAGCTGACCATAGCGCTGCTGGTCGGCTCCCTCATTCTCATCGTCTGCGTCGCGGCGATCCGTCTCTCCACACGCACCGGCATGCCGTCGCTCCTGATCTACCTCGCCGTCGGCCTAGCGGTCGGGGAGAAGGGCCTCGGCATCGGCTTCGAATCCGAGCAACTGACCCAGGTCCTCGGCTATGCCGCCTTGATCCTCATCCTCGCCGAAGGTGGCCTCTCGACCCAGTGGTCGGGGATCCGCGGCGCCGTGGGGCCCGCGCTCATTCTTTCCACCGTTGGCGTGGTCGTCTCGGTCGCCGTGGTGGCCACCGCCGGTCACTACGTCCTCGGCTGGAGTTGGGTGACCGCCCTGCTCATCGGGGCGATCCTGTCCTCCACCGACGCTGCCGCCGTCTTCGCCGTGCTCCGCAATGTGCCACTGCCACGACGCCTGACCGGAATGTTGGAGGCCGAGGCCGGCTTCAATGACGCCCCGGTCGTCATCCTCGTCACCGCGCTGAGCGCCTATGCCGCGCACACCGGCGAGGTGATCTCCCCTCTCTGGATGCCCTTCGTCGCGATCGCCGAACTGGCCGGCGGGGCGCTGATCGGGCTGCTCGTCGGCTACCTGGGCGGTCGGCTGATGCGCCTGTCGGCGGCGGGTGCCTCCGGCCTCTTCTCCATCGGCATCATCGCCGTCACCGTCCTGGCGTATGCCGTGGCCGCCTCCCTGCACCTGTCCGGCTTTATCGCCACCTACCTCGCGGCCCTGGTCCTGGGCAATATGGGGCTGCCGCATCGCGCAGCCGTCCATGCCTTCGCCACCGGGGTCGGCTGGCTGGCCCAGATCGGCCTCTTCGTGCTCCTGGGCCTGCTCGCCTCGCCGAGCGGTTTCCCCACGCAAGTGGTCCCCGCCCTGGTCATCGGCCTCGTGCTGCTCATCCTGGCCCGGCCGTTGTCGGTGGTTGCCTCGACGATCCTGTTCGGCTATTCGCGAGCAGACCGGCTCTTCTTGTCCTGGGCCGGCCTGCGCGGGGCGGTTCCTGTCGTCCTCGCCACCGTGCCCGTCACCGCCAAGGCACGCAATGTCGACTGGATCTACGACCTGGTCTTCGTCCTGGTCGTCATCTTCACCCTGGTTCAGGCACCGACGCTGCCGTGGGTGGCGCGGATCCTCGGGGTCACCGAGAGCCACAAGGCGCGCGAGATGACCGTGGAGTCCACCCCCATGGATGACCTCGGCGCGCAGTTGCTCCACGTGGACATCGGCCCGGCGTCCCATCTGCACGGCGTCGCGATCTTTGAGTTGCGCCTGCCCGACGGCGCCGACGTTGCGCTGGTGGTACGCCACGGCCAGACGATGGTCCCCACCGGGCGGACCACGCTGCGCCATGACGACCAACTGCTTGTCGTGTGCACGAATGCCGCGCGCGAACGGACCGAGAAGCTGCTGCACTCGATCAGTACGGCCGGCCGGCTCGCCGGGTGGTCGGCTCGGCCCGCCAAGGATCGCAAACGACCGGGGCGTCCCGGGCGCGGCACCGTCGGCAGCGTGGGCGACAAGGCCGAGTGAGCTCGGGCGGTCCCGCTGGCACGGAATGTTCGACACGGTGGTCGCCTTTATAGTTTGAGCAACTTTCCCGCATCGTCTTCGGCGCTGCGCCTCGTGCCGCCTGCCGGGCAGCAGGTCGGGTGATCACCTCACCTACTGCGCGCTTGGCGGCACTACTCAACGGAGGAATCGTGCCTACCTATGCCTACGCGTGCGCCGACTGCGGGCACGCCTTCGACATCGTCCAGTCCTTCGCCGACGACTCTCTGACCGTCTGCCCGCAGTGCCAGGGTCGGTTGCGCAAGCAGTTCAATGCGGTCGGCGTGGTGTTCAAGGGCAGCGGTTTCTATCGGACCGACTCGCGCTCGGGGAACTCCGGCACGTCCGCCTCGAGCGGCGGGTCGTCATCGACATCCGCCACGTCCTCCGACGCCACCTCGGGCAGCGACAAGGCAGCCGCGGCCACCGACACGACGGCTGCCTCACCGGCCAAGGGGTCGGGTGCGACGACGCCATCGTCCACAGGTTCGACGGGCAAATCCGCAGCATCCACAGCCTGAGGGCGGGGGCCTTCCGGCCCGTCAGCTCGATGCCTAGCGTGGGGGCATGCCACTGAATCTGCGGTCCCGGACAACCTTGCTGGCCGCCCCCGAGTCGCCTTTTGCCGGGCTCGTCGGTGCCGGCCGGCGAGCGGCCTTTCGACGCCGGCTGATCCGCCGAATCGCGGCGGTCGCCCTTCTGGTGATTGCGGGGACGCTGATCGTGATGCGACCGGGTGCGGCGGGGCCGGCCGACCCGGTGCCCGATGTCAATGGTCACGCGACCGGCGGTGCGCTGCTGCCGACGGGGTTACCGAGTGCATCGGCATCCCCGACCAGCACCCCCAGCGCTTCCGGGACGTCGGCACCCGGACCGGGAGACGGCGCAGGAGCGGTTGACGTGCCCCCCGGCCGCATGGGCATCGTCGTGCCCATCGACGCGGCGCTCGCCCCTCGCCTGCAGCCGGGCGATCGGGTCGACATCTACCGATCCGGCAGCAGCAAACGTGTGGCCACTGAGGCCCTTGTGGTTGATGTGACACGCCCGGCTGCGTTGCACGACTCGGATTTCGGTCCCGCTTCCGGCGCCGATCCCTCGGCCGCGACGGCGACCGTCTTCGTCGCGGTCCTGGCCCGCGAAGCCGCCGGCATACCAGCTGGTCAGCGCGGGTCGGAGCGATCCGCCACCGCGTGGTGGGTCACGGTGCTCCCGCGGACGCCGAGCACAAACCCCTGAAGACTTATGCCACCAAAAGGCGCAGGACCGGGGGACAAAGCGTCGATGAGAAGACCGTGAAAAAGTCCGGTATACTTGTCGGCGGTTCACATGAGCACGGCGCCTCCCGACGATGGTGATGGCGCGAAAGATCACCTCACCCAAAGGAAAATGAGAATCCCATGAAGGGTTTCAAAGACTTCGTCATGCGCGGCAACCTCGTTGAGCTTGCCGTTGCCTTCGTTATCGGCGCGTCCTTCGCGACCGTCGTTAAGGCCTTCACTGACATGTTCATGTCCATCCTGGGCAAGATCCGTGGCAACCCCAACTTCAACTCCTACCAGCCCGGTGGCGTGCCGGTCGGCGCGTTCCTGACCGCCCTGATCGCGTTCCTCATCGTCGCGTTCGTCATCTACTTCTTCGTCGTCAAGCCCTACGAGGCCGCCAAGGCCCGCTTCGTCGCCCCGGCGGAAGAGGCCGTTGACGCCAACACCGTTCTCCTCACCGAGATCCGCGACGCGATCCGAGCCGGCCGCTGACCCCTTTAAGCAGCGGCGCTAAGTAACGCCCGAGCGGGGCGGACGGAAGGAAATCCCTTCCGTCCGCCCCGCTCGCATTTGCCCAGCGCACCTATTAGGCAGCATGTGGTTTTTCAAGACCTGCGCACAAGCCGGCGCCGGGCGGATGAGTAAATGGACAGAATGTTTAGGTGATCGAGTAGGTAATTCGATTCCGGAAAGCACTGCGTCTGCGAAGTACGCGCTGATCAGCCCCAGTGCGGTGGCCGGTTCTCACGCAGCCAGCGATCATGCGCCGACTCCGGGACCGGCGGCAGCGACGTAGGCTGTCCGTCGTTCGTCCGGGCTTTGCCGGCTCCGGCAGCAGGCCCGGCTGAGGGCGTCCCCGCAACTCGACGCACGTCGCGCGGCTCGTTCGCCGGCCCGGTCGGCGGGCGCATCGCCCGGCGCACACCGCGCGTCGGCACCGGACCCGTATGCAGTTCGCCGCCGGCGATCTTCTCCAGCGCGGCCATCACGCGCGCCTCCTCACGGGCTGGATCCCGGAACAGATCGACGGTCAGCACCCGCAAGGGCCGCCACCCGAGGCGGCGTAGCTGGTCGTAGACGAGCCGGTCGCGCATCCGCACGCCGGTGATGGCGGCATACGCCGGTCCGTCGACGGCGACCCCCAAGGTTGCCGGCCCACGCGTGAAGGGGTCACTCACCGCCAGATCGACCAGGCCGGCAGCGACGCCGACACGCACCCGCAAGCCGCGGGCGCGCAACCGCCGAGCGAGATCGGTGACCAACACCGACGTCGGCACCGGTGGCGTCGTCGACCGCCGGCGTTGCAGCAGAGTCGCCAGCAGCCGGGGGCCGGGCGAGATCGCGCTCTCCGCGCTCTCCAGGCCGGCGGAGTCGACGCCGTGCACGACGTGCATCGCCGATCGGGCACGGGTCAAAGCCGCGGTGAGCAGCCGCATACCGGTCGGTGACGCGACCTGGCCGAGGGCATGCGCGCCGAGGGCGACGATGACGACGTCGCGCGTTACCCCGGCCAGTCGGGTGGCGTCGAGCACCACGAAGGGCTCGGGTCCATCACGGACGAAGAAGTCGTCCACGCTCGCGTCCAACGCAGTCATAAGCGCCATCCGGATGCGCTCCGCGTGGTCCGCATCGAGTGTGACGACCGCGAGCGAATCCTTTGGCCGCAGCCGGGCATGAGTCACGGCAGCGGCCACCGCAGCCGCCACTTCGGAGGCCCCGCCGGCGTCCGCGGGTGCCGACTCGATCCGCAACCCGCCACTGTCGCCGGGGCTGGGAATCACGTGCATCTCGCCGGCATAGGCCGACGCTCCCACCGCCTCGATCAGCCGTTCGTCGTGCGAGCGATAGTGCCATTCGAGGCGATACACCGGCCACAGCGCCGATGCCGCCTCGAGCAAGGATTGATCGGCCCGCAATCGCCGGGGTTCGCCGCCGGTGGTGGCCGTGAACGCGCTCGGTCCGGGCAGCCGTGAGTCGCCGATGATCACCGCCTGGCCGGCACGGGCGAGGGCCGAGGCGGACTCCCAAACCGTCAGCGCCGAGGCCTCGTCGATCACGACCACGTCGAAGGTCCGCTCCGGCGCGAGATACAGCCCGACTGTCAGCGGGCTGCACAACCAGATCAGAGCCTCGCGCCCACGGTGCTCGGCCGCCAGGCCGGCCGCGCTCGCCCGCTGCAGGGAGCGGTCGACATCGCGGAAGCGGGTGCCCGCGGCCCGCACCGGGTCGCCGTTCGCGCGCGCATAGCCCGGGTCCGCAGCCGTCAGCTCCGCGAGCAGCGATGCCCACCAGACGAACTCGACATCGCGGGCGACCCGATCCGCCGGCACGGAGCGGGCGGCGAGGTCGTCGACCAAATCCCCTAGCCCCGCGGCGCGTGCTCGATCGAGATCCCCCGTGACCTCGGCGAGGATCTCCAATCGATCCCGGGCTCCGCCGAGCCGGTCCACGAGCTCACGGAGCTCGGGCAACGGCATACGGGTCAGGTCGGGAGCGCCCGCCAGGCGGGCGCCGAGATAGCGCGCATGCCCCGCTGCCTTGTCGTATGCCGTGGCCGCCTGCCCGAGTCCGGTCACCTGGGTCGGCAGCGTGCGCGACGCGCGGATCAAGCGCCACAGCGGGCGGACCGCCAGTGCCTTGCGCAGGATGGCGTCGAGGTCGTTCGGGTGATGCCCGGGGCGCAGGTAGGAGCGCACCGCGCGGCCGTGCCGCCAGCGATCGAGAGTGCCGCCGGAGTCCGAGGCCGTCCACTCATCCAGCGGCGCGTCGAAGACTCCGATCCGAAAGACGTCGAGCACCTCCTTGATGGTGGCCATCTCGGCGACGAAGTCGCCATAGTCGACCAGCCTCGGGAAGGCCGGCAGGTCGACTCCGGCGAAGACCGCATCGAAGGTCGCATCCAGCCGTTCCAAGCCGGCCGGCGAAAGCTCGGCCAGCGCCGCCTCGGCATCGGCACGGTCCTGCTGGTTGCGGATGACCGCGCCCCACCATGGATCTTCTTCTGCCCCACTGGTTTTCCAGGCACCATCGGCGGCGATCCCGGCGAGTGTGTCCTGCCAGTGCGCCAGTTCCGGGCGGCCCAGCGCGGCGAGCGGTGCGCCGCCGAGGCGCACCTTGGAGCGGGGCGGGTCCGGGTCCTCGCACAGCTCGGCGATGCGCTCCTGAATCTGGTCGAGGGTCACCCCCCACGGCGTGCGCGGTCGGTGCATCCGCTCGACATGGTCGGCGAGTTCGCGACCGGCCGACGTCCAGTCCGATTGCGGCGCAGCCGCGCGCACCGGGTCGCGCCGCGGCCGGGCCGTCCCTGACGGCAGCGCGGCCGGCTCGGAGACGAGTTCGGACAGACCCAGGTGCGCCAGCCGGCCGGCGACCGCCGCCCGCGACCCCGCGGGGCCGGCGACGACGAGCACCGAGCGCCCCTGCCGCGCCAGGTCGGCCGCAATGTTGACGATGGTCTGCGTCTTGCCCGTGCCCGGCCCGCTGTCGACGACGACCGTGCGCCGGCCGCGCACCGCCTCCAGGACCGCAAGCTGACTCGGGTCAGCATCCAGCACCGTCATCTCTTCGGGGTTCGCCGCGTGCTGAACTCGGGCGGGCTGCGGCCCCGCGATCGAGCCACGCGCCAGCCGGCCCACGATCGGGTGCGCCGGCAGAGTCGGGGCGATGCGGTTGAAGTCCGCGGCCGCCGAGAGCTTGGCGTAGTGGAAGGTGGTCAGCCACAAATCCGGTGCGATCGACCACCCCGGCGGGCCGGTGAAGGCGCGGCCGAGCGCTTCATACGCGCTGCCTGCGTCGAAGCCACTGGAGCGCATCGACATGCGCACCAGCACATCGAACGGGATGTCGACGCCGCCGGCATTGACCAGGTAGCTGCGCAGCGCCGGGTTGAACTCCAACTCCCCCGTCGCGACGACGACGAAGTCGCCCTGGGCGGCGTCCTCGGGCACCAATTCGCAGCGTCGCAAAAAGACCGGGGCGTTGGGACGCGGGCCGCGGGCGACCGACCAGCTGGCCCGCCCGATCGCCAGGAAACTGCCTGGCACGCCCCGCTCGCGGGCGAGTTCGAGCTGCTTGGCGCGGATCGCCCGCGCCCGGGAGAAAGCCCGGGCCTGCGCCGACGCTTCGCGGTAGAGCTCGGTCAGGCGCGTGCTCTTGCCGGCGAGCAATTTGGCCAACCCGCCGGGGTGGGCATGGGTGATGTCGAGCGCGATCGCGTGGTCGCTCCAGAGCAAGGTGTTGGGCCCGCCGTGCCGGGTCACTTCGGCTCGCCACTGGACCAATCGCTCGGCCGCCGGATCCCCGGTTTCGGGGGTCGCTGGAGCGTGGGAGGCGGACACGAGGGTCAGGCTAACCAATCCCGGGGTGAGGCGAGAATCGCGGTCAACGCACCGCGGTCGCTGCGGCCTCCGAGCGCCGGATCAGCAGGCCGAGCAGCACGACCGCGACGGCGAGCAGGGCACAGAACTGAGCCAGGCGGGCATACCCCCATTGGTCGACGACGACCCCGGCGAGCGCGCCGCCAGAGGCGGCCGCCATGCCCATGACCAGGTCCGACACGCCCTGGGCGCCGGCCCGCCTCGGGATCGGGATGCTCGCGACGAGCAGGGTCGAGCCGCTGACGAGGGTGGCCGACCAGCCGACACCGAGAACGAACAGGCCCAGCGCCAGATCGTGGGAGTAGCCGATCGCGCTTCGGCCGGCGAGGAAGGTCGCGAGTAGGAGCAGCAGTCCGCCACCAATGGCGACGCGTCCGGCGCCCACCCGGTCGACCGCGATCCCCATCAGCGGGGAGAGCGCGAACATCCCGAGAATATGGCCGCTGATGACGAAGCCGACGATCTCAAGGGAGGCATGGCCGTGCACCATGTGCAGCGGGGTCATGACCATCAGGCTGACCATCACCATGTGGCCGAGCGCGGTCACACCCACCGCGGCTGTGGCCCGCCGCGACGCGCGGATCGCACTCAGCCCGCGGCGCACCGAGCCGCGAGCCGGCTCCTCGTCGACGGGGGCCAGGGCTCGCGCGAGCAGGAGCGGGTCGGGGCGTAGCCGGGCCCACATGACGACCGCGCCGACGGTCAGCACGATGGCGCTGATGACGAAGGGTCCGGCGAGTTCGTCGACCCCGAGGGCGCGAGCCAGCGGCCGGGCGGGAGCCGTCAGGTTCGGCCCGAGGACCGACCCGACCGTGGTCACCCAGACCACCAGGCTCAGGTCGCGCCCGCGGTGGGCGGGCAGCGCGAGGTCGGCTGCGGCATACCGGGCGGCGCTATTGGCGGCGGTCGCGCAGCCGAGCAGCACGCAGCCGGCCAGCAGCAGGGCGAAGGAGCCGGCGACCGCAGCGGCAACGATGCCGAGCGCGCCGAGGACGGCAACCGCATACGCGAAGGTCAGGCTGGGGCGTCGGCCGGCGCGATGGGCGAGTGCGGCGACCGGAATGGCAAAGAGAGCGGCGCCCAGAGTCTGGAATGTCCCGCCGAGTCCGGCGAAATCTGTTCTGCCCGAGATCTTTTCGGCGAGGATGGAGCCGACGGTCGCGCCAGCGGCCAGGCCGACACCGCTGAGCACTTGGGTGACCATCAGCGTCCGGACCGTATGCCGTTGGGCCGCCTCCCGGTCCAGGGTCACCGTCACCCGCCCACCCTAGGAGTGCGCTGCACCCATGACAAAGCTCATGGACCGAAGGTGACGGGCGGCCCAAGACGGCACGGTCGCCCGGCGCGAGGGTTGAGCCATGACCACCGCAACCCTCGCTCCCCACCGCCCCGCCATCGGCGCGATCGGTGCTCCCGCGATCGCCCTGACCGGGCTCACCAAAACCTTCGGCACGGTCCAGGCCGTCCGCGGGATCGACCTGCACGTCGCCCAGGGCGAGGTGCTCGCCTTCCTCGGCCCCAATGGGGCCGGCAAGACCACGACCATCGACATGGTGCTCGGACTCGCCGAACCCACGAGTGGCTCCGCCGAGGTGTTCGGCTTCGAGCCGGGCGAAGCCATCCGTCGCGGCCTGGTCTCGGCCGTCATGCAGACCGGCGGGCTACTCAAGGACCTGACGGTTCGCGAGACCATCGCCTACACCGCGTCGCTCTTCCCCAGCGCCCGGCCCGTCGATGAGGTGCTGGCCGCGGCCGGCCTGACCGATCTGGCCGGTCGCTCGGTCGGCAAGTGCAGCGGCGGCGAGCAGCAGCGCCTGCGCTTCGCCATGGCCCTGGTCAGCGACCCGCAGCTGCTGATCCTCGACGAGCCGACCACCGGGATGGACGTCAACGCCCGGCATGCCTTCTGGGAGCACATCCGCGCCGAGGCCGCCACCGGCCGCACGATCATCTTCGCGACGCATTATCTGCAGGAGGCCGACGAGTACGCCGACCGGATCGTCCTGGTCCGCAGCGGTCGCATCGTCGCCGACGGCACGCCGGCGCAGCTGAAGGCCCACGGCAACGGGCGGACCGTCCGCGCCACCTGGCCCGGTGTCAGCGCCGACGATCTGCGCGATGTGCCCGGCATCGACCACGCCGATATCCGCGGGGACATCCTCACCGCCTCGGCGACCGACTCCGACGCCCTGGCCCGTCACTTGCTCCTCCACACCCCCGCCCACGACCTCGAAGTCACCGCCCGCGGCCTCGACGAGGCCTTCATCGCGCTCACCGCGACCGAAACCGAAGAGAACTGACATGACCACGACAGTGATCGACCCCCGTGCCCGTCGCGCCCCCCTCGGCGGCGTCAGCCCCACCCTGGCCGGCATCGAGCTGCGCCGAATCCTGCGCAACCGGCGCACGATGATCTTCACGCTGATCTTCCCGGTCGTGATGTTCCTGTTCATCTCCGCCCAGATCAAGGGCGCGGACGACTCCATGGGCCCGACCGTGATCGCCAATGTCGGCGCCTACGTCATGGTGAGCATGGCGCTCTACGGCGCCGTCATGGCGACCACCAGCGCCGGCGCGTCGGTCTCCGTCGAACGCGCCTCCGGCTGGTCGCGCCAGCTGCGGCTGACGCCATTGCGGCCCACGGCATACGTGCTGTTGAAGGTGGTGCTCGCGCTGGTCGTGGGCGCCTTGGCAACCAGCGTCACCTTCGCCGTCGGCGAGTTGACCGGCAGTGCCCACCTCGGCGCGGGCTCCGCCCTCCTCTCGGCCGCGCTGATCATCCTCGGCTCGCTCGTCTTCGCCGCCTTCGGACTGTTCATGGGGTATCTGCTGCCGAGCGAGAACGCGATGCAGTTCCTCGGGCCGGTGCTGGCCGTCCTGTCGATCTTCGGCGGCATCTTCAGCGCTCCGATCGACCCGTCCTCGACGTATGGCCAGATCGCCTCCCTCACACCGATCTACGGCCTCTCGCAGGTCGCCCACTGGCCGCTCACGCTGACCACGTCCGGCACTCATGATCCCTTCGACATCTCGTGGGTGATCAATATGGTCGCCTGGGGGGCAATCTTCGTCGCGGGGGCGGTCTGGCGCTTCCGCAAGGACACCGCCCGGGTGTGACACTGTCCCGTATGACGCGGCTCCCGGCCCTGTCCTCGCTCGAGGGCGAGGACCGGGACCGCGCAATTTCGCACCTGGCTCGGCTCGCGCTCGTCGGTGTCTGGCTGATCTTCTTGTTGGAGCCGTTAGCGGCGGCCTGGTCGGCGCGCTCGGGCGTACGCGGGCAACTCGGCCTCGCCGCCACCGTCCTTTTCGCACTGCTCTATATGTGGCACTTCGAGAGGTCACGCGCCTTCGACGCGAGTACCGACGGCCTCGTCGGTCAGCGGGTCACCTCCCGACGATGGCCGCGGTATGCCGTTCTGGTCGCCCTGACCGTCGCCGTCACCTTGCTCATCGGGCAGCCGGGCACGGCGACCTGGGTCTTCCTAGCCGTCTCCGGCCTGTGGACGATGCCCATGCCCTACGCCCTGGCGATCGGCCTGGCACTCGCGGGGGGCTACGAGACGCTCGTGCGCGTCCTGGACGGGTGGAATCGGCATACGGGCGTCTCGTTGTCCATCGTCATGGCGATGCTGGCGGTGAGCGCGGCGCGGCTCGCGATGCGCCGCACGGCCGATCTGTCGGCGGCTCGCCGCGAGAACGCCCGGCTGGCAGTGGAGGAGGAGCGGCACCGGCTGGCCCGGGACATCCACGACATCCTCGGTCATTCCCTGACCGTCATCACCGTCAAGGCCGAGCTCGCCGGGCGCCTCCTTGACGTCGACGCCGAGCGGGCGCGGGCCGAGATCGCCTCGGTGGAGGCGTTGGCGCGGGAGGCGTTGGCCGATGTGCGCGGCGCGGTCGTCGGGGTGCGGGAGATCTCCCTCGCCGGTGAGTTGGCGTCGGCGCGACAGGCCCTGACGGCGGCCGGCATCACCCCGCGCCTGCCGACGGCCGTGGACGCGGTTGACCCCGGGCTCAAGGAACTGTTCGCCTGGACGGTGCGCGAGTCGGTCACCAATGTGGTGCGCCACTCGGGGGCGTCGACCTGTCGAATCGACTTGGAGCCCAAGCGCATTGTCGTGCGCGACGACGGCCGCGGAGCGCACGGCGGCGCCCAGGGCAGTGGCCTGCGCGGGCTGCGCGAGCGGGCGCGTTTGGTCGGGGCGAGCGTGACGACATCGTCCGCCGGCGAAAACGGATTCGAGGTCGTCGTCGCCGGGAAGTAGCGTTGGCGACAAGGGGGTGTGGCGATGGCCATTCGCGTTGTCCTGGTCGACGACCAGGCGCTGGTCCGGGGCGCCCTTGCCGCGCTGCTCGACCTCGAGATCGACCTCACGGTCGTCGGCGAGGCGTCCTCGGCGACCGAAGCGATCGCCCTGGCGGCGTCGGTGACACCCGATGTCGTGCTGATGGATGTCGACATGCCCGGGATGGACGGTATCGAGGCGACCGCGGCGCTGCGTGCCAGCGGGTCGACCGCACGGGTGCTGATCGTGACCACCTACGGCCGCCCGGGCTACTTGCGGCGGGCCCTACAGGCCGGTGCCTGCGGATTTGTCGTCAAGGACACCCCGGCGCGGCTGCTCGCCGACGCCGTGCGGCGCGTTCATACCGGAATGCGCGTGGTGGACCCGGCGCTGGCGATGGACTCGCTGATCGCCGGCGATTCACCGCTGACGGCGCGGGAGGCGGACGTGCTGCGGGCTGTCCTGGACGGCGGGTCGATCACCGATATCGCTGCGGCCGTGCACCTTTCGGAAGGAACGGTGCGCAATCACCTGTCCAATGTCATCGGCAAGACGAATGCCCGCAATCGCGCCGACGCCGCTCGAGTCGCCCAGGAGAACGGCTGGCTCTGACGCCACTGCGCCGCGTCACGGTCCCCACCAGTAGGCATCGACGGTCGTACCTCAGCCGCCTCCATTGGCGGACGTGAGCGCCTGCGCGCTCTCCACGGGACTCGAACCGAAGGCCAGCGTCAGCCCGAGCCCGATCATCACCACGGCGATGAGCGCGTCCAGGGCTCGCCACGCGCTCGCCCGGGCGAAGATGGGAGCGAGCAGGCGGGCACCGAAACCGAGCCCCGTGAACCACATAAGCGAGGCAGTCACCGCACCCACGGCGAACCACCAGCGCCACGCTCCCTGGGTCGCGCCCACCGAGCCGAGGAAGACGAGCGTGTCCAGATAGACGTGCGGATTGAGCCAGGTGAAGGCCAGAGTGGTCAGCAGCGCCGTCCGCAGGGCCGTCGGCCCGCCGCCGGTCGCCGCTTCCAGGTGGTCGGCCCGGCGGGCCCGGCGCGCTGCCAGCAATCCATAGCCGATCAGGAAGGCCGCCCCGATGATCCGAACCACGGTCAGCAGCGTGGGCGCCGCCGTGACCAGGGCCCCCACCCCCGCCACACCGGCCACGATCAGGACGGCATCCGAGACCGCACAGATCGCGACGATTGGCAGCACATGCTCGCGCTTGATGCCCTGCCGAAGTACATAGGCGTTCTGCGCGCCGATGGCGATGATCAAGGCCGCACCGGTGAGCAGGCCGGTCAATGCCGCGGTCCAGGGGGATTCCATGAGGTGACGGTAGGCGCGGTGCCATCATCAGCACCAACGCCGATTACTTATGAATCATTAGCATTGCTGTATGGAAGCGTCCCTGGATCAGCTGCGCACGCTCGCCGCCGTCGTGGACGAGGGCACCTTCGACGCCGCGTCCGCGGCGCTGGGCGTCACCCCGTCCGCGGTCAGCCAACGGATCAAGGCGCTGGAGACGAGCGTCGGCCGGGTGCTGATCACCCGGACCAAACCCGTGCGGGTGACCGGCCCCGGAGCCGCGGTGCTCCGGCTCGCCCGCACCACGACACGGCTGGCCGACGACACGGCATACGACCTCGGGCTGGGGGGCGGCGCGGGCTCCGCCCGCCTGCCCATCGCCGTCAACGCCGACTCGCTCGCAACGTGGTTACTCCCCGCGCTCGCGCGGATGCCCGCGCGACAACGAGCGGTCTTCGATGTGCACATCGACGACCAGGACCGGACGTATGAGCTGTTCACCTCCGAGTCCGTGCTCGCGGCGGTGACATCGATCGATCGGCCCGTCGCCGGGTGCGCGGTCACCCCGCTGGGGTCGATGCGCTATCTCGCGGTGGCCTCCCCCGACTTCGCCGCCGCCGCGCTGCCCGACGGCCTGACCGACGCGGCGGTGGCCGACGCGCCCCTGATCGTCTTCAACCGCAAGGACACGCTTCAGCACCGGTTCATCCAGCAGGTGACTGGCGAATCCCTCACGCCACCAACGCATTTCCTGCCCTCGACGGCGGACTTCCTGAACGGCATACGGCTGGGCATGGGGTGGGGGATGGTCCCGGAGCTTCAGGCGGAGGGTGAAATGGCGCGCGGCACGGTCGTGGCGCTCGCGCCCGATCGGCCGATGGACGTGCCGCTGTTTTGGCAGGTATGGCCGCTGGACTCGCCGCCCCTGCGCGCCCTGACCGAGGTGGTCCTCGCCGCAGCCGACGTGCACTTACGGCCCACGGCGTCGCACGGCGTCCGCGGGTGGGGTCCAGCGACGAGGGCCTAGGTTGGGGTCATGGCCAAGCCGACTGCCGCCGAGGTGATCGCGGGCGACCGCGCCGTGCGCGTGTCTTCTCCCGAGCGCGTCATCTACCCCGCGACCGAGACCACGGCGGAGGTCACCAAGGTGATGGTCGCGAAGTATTTCGCGTCGGTCGACGACGGCTTGATGCGGGCACTGCGTGGCCGGCCGACCGCCCTGGAACGCTGGACCAAGGGCGTGCTGCCCGGGATGAAGCTGGGAACTGGCCGGCCGGGCGAGCAGGCCGACGCGTTCTACCAGAAGCGGGTGCCGACTGGGGCGCCGGACTATCTGCAGTCGTGCGAGATTACCTTTCCGTCCGGGCGCACGGCGCGCGAGGTGTGCCCCACCGAGATCGCTGTGCCGGTGTGGTGCGCGCACATGGGGACACTGACCTTCCATCCCTGGCCGGTTCGGTGCGCCGACGTCGACCGGCCGGACGAGCTGCGCATCGATCTCGATCCGCAGCCCGGGACGACCTTCGGCGACGCTGTGCGCGTGGCTGGCGTGGCCCGAGAGTTGTTGTCGGATTTGGGGATCCGGGGCTTCGTGAAGACAAGCGGTAATCGCGGCGTACACATCTTTGTGCGCATCCGGCCGGACTGGGAGTTCCTCGACGTCCGGCACGCCGCCATCGGTTTCGGGCGCGCGCTGGAGGCGCGCGACTCCGGCGTGACCACCGCCTGGTGGAAGGAGGAGCGGGGGGCGCGGATCTTTGTCGACTTCAACCAGAACTGCCGTGACCGGACGATCGCGTCGGCCTATTCGTTGCGCCCGCTGCCGGGCGCGCCGGTCTCGACGCCGGTGACCTGGGAGGAGTTGGCGGGTTTGCGGGACCCGTCGGCCTTCAACCTGTTCACGGTTCCCGAGCGGCTCGTGGACGGCGATCCCTGGGCCGCGATCGATGACGAGGCGTTCTCGATCGAGCCGCTGCTGCGCCTGTATGAGGAGTCCGGACTCGGCGAGATGCCCTTCCCGCCGGACTACCCGAAGATGCCCGGCGAGCCGCCGCGCGTGCAGCCGAGCAAGAAGGTCGCCGCACACTGGGATGCCGACGGCAATCGCCTGGCCGACTGACTCGCGCCGGTTCCGCGTTAGCGGGGCCGAGGCCGCGAGGTCGCGGGGGCGCCAGGGCAAGGACGCGAGGACGAGGACGCGGCGTTGGGAGCGCACCGAGTGGCGGGTTGTCGGTGGCCGGTGGGACAGTGGTGGTCGTCCGGAAGCGGTGTTATACCCGCACCTTGTATAACGAACTATCCCTGAGGTATGCCTGTGCCGATCCCCAGCCCCTTCACCCCCGGCGCGCTCCCCCACGTCCTCGTCGGCCGGGTGCGCGAGCGCACCCGGATGGGTGACCTGCTCGCCCGGGTCGCGACCTTCGGTGAGCTGGCCGGCCCACCCGTCGTGCTGCACGCCCCACGGGGTTTGGGCAAGACCTCCTTGCTGCGCGACACCGAGGACCGCGCGCGGGAACTGGGCTTCGTCACCGCCTGGGTGGCCTGCGCCAAGGGCAGCCCGATGCTCACCGAGCTGGCGAGTTCGGTGCGCCGCGCGCTGGTCGAGGCCGAGGTGCTCGACGACCGGTCGACCAAGCGTGTGCTGGAGTCGATCGCCGTCGAGTTCGCGATCTTCGGTGTGTCTCTGTCGACCGAGTTCGCGACAGCCCCGGCCGGAGCCGAGCCACCACCGGCGGCGATCGGCGGGATGGAGCGGGTGCTGCACGAGGCCGCGGTGGCCGTGCGAGCACGCGGAGGCGCGGGCCTACTCGTCTTGATCGACGAGCTGCATGCTGCGCCCTATGCCGAGCTCGGCGTCCTACTCAACGTCCTGCAGAATCTCGCGGGCCGGCGCGCCGAGAATCCACTGGCTGTTATGACGGCCGGCCTGCCGTCCACGCCCGAGATGATCATGCGGGCGGCGACCTTCGGCGAGCGCAGCGAGTTCATCGGGCTGGAACGCTTCGACGAGGCCGACTCGCGCCGGGTTCTGGAGGAGCCGGCGGGCGCGGCGTCAGTCGGCTGGGCGCGCGCCGCCCTCGACGCCGGACTCGCCATCGCCGACGGCAACCCCTACCTGCTGCAACTGGTCGGGGACTCGACCTGGCAGGCCGCGGGGCCGGAAGCCGGCGACGTGCTCGAACTCGATGACGTCGACGCCGGCTCCGACGGCATGCGCGGCCAGCTCGCCGCGATGTGCCGCGCCCGGTGGGATTCGGCGTCCGAGCTGGAGCAGGCCTTCCTCTCGGCGATGGCTGAGTATGCCGACGAGATCGTCCCGCGCGACCACATCGCCACCACCATGGGCCGCGAGTCCCGGGCCATCAGCGTGCCGCGGGCGCGCCTGATCGACCGGGGCGTGATCGAGGCCGCGGGGCGCGGGCGCCTGCGCTTCACCCTCCCGGGCATGGGCGCGTGGATCCGGGAGTTCCAGGCCGGCTGACCCGACCGGGTCCCCGCGTCTTCCGTCGAGAGGCCGGTTCAGCCCCGTCTGGGTCCCACGCTCCGCGTGGGCGGGGCCGGTTCACGGTCGTCTGGGTCCCACGCTCTGCGTGGGCGTGGCCGGTTCAGGGTCGTCTGGGTCCCACGCTCTGCGTGGGCGTGGCCGGTTCAGGGTCGTCTGGGTCCCACGCTCTGCGTGGGCGGGGCCGGTTCAGGGCGCAGGTTGCGTCAGCGCGTCCAGCGGTAGCCCGTGGGCTCGCCCGCGCCGAGGTCGACGATCGCGGCGACCGGGCCGCCACCGTCCGGGCCCTGGTGCGCCGCCGACACCGAGACGAAGACCGCCGGGTCGCCGGTGACCGATGCGGTGACGCCGCCGACAGCGCTCTTGATCTGGCGGTGCCAGTGCACGTCGGAGTCGTCGAGCATGGCGTTGCGTCGACCGTGGACGGTGCCGTCGGTCGAGGTCTCGCACTTGAGGAAGACGTTGACCAGCCGGCCGTCGATGTCGCTGGAGTGCGGCCGCTCGGGCAACTCGAGCCCGGCGTCCTTGATCGCCGACCAGATGCCATCGGCGTCGAGGGCGTCGCGCATCACCGAGTGCCCGATCCGGTAGCGCCCACCGATGCCCTTGGCGTTGCCGACCACGACGACCTGCGCCTGGTCCAGTTCGACACCGGAGGAACAGGAGGCCACCGAGGAGTACTTGTCCCGGTTGTGCATGACGTCGGCGTCGACGATGCCTGTGGCTTCACCCAGCGCCTTGGCGATGCCGAGAGCGGTGCATCCATTGGAGAGATCCATCGACTCGTGGGTGTGCTCGGTCCAGACGCGGTGGCCGCGCGACTTCGCGTCGCGGATGGTGTGGATCGTCAGCAGCGGCGTCTTGGTCTGGACGTAATGCACATCAGCGGGGTCGGTGATCCCGGCCCGCTCCATCGCGACGAGCACGGCGTCGGCGACCTTGTCGACCATGCCGACATACCCGATCTCCTCCGGCGCGATCGGCTCGCTCATCGCGAAGCCGACGGTCAGCCGCAGGTCGTCGGACGCCTCGGCCTGGTCGGCGGGCACAGTGGCGAAGATCGTGGCGTGCGGGCTGATCACGCCGTCGGTGCCGCCGGACCACACGATCGGGACGCCCTTGACCTGCTCCTCGGGCGCGCCATTCTTCATCAGCACCTCACGGAAGGCCCGGTCGGCGATGATGCGCGTGTAGTCGTTGACACCGCCATTGCCCTCGGTCTTGCCGATGATCGCGATGACCCGGCTGGGGTCCATGACGCCGTCGTCGATGAGCTTCTGCAACTCCGAGGCGTCAGCGACCGAGTGGATCGGAACCTTGCGAACTTCGATGGGCTCAGGCACGTGCGTGCACCTTTCTCATTGGGAAAGAACCGATTTCACTTCCGTATGACGGTGCCGACACTGCCGTCGGTCGCCTCCACCGCGTCGGCGATGCGTTCGAGTGAGGTGACGATACTGCGCTCTCCGCCGGCCGTGACGAACCGCATGGCGGCCTCGACCTTGGGCCCCATCGAGCCGCTGGCGAACTCGCCGGCCTGGGCATACGCCCGCATCTCGGCGAGGCTGACCGCACCGAGTGCACGCTGCTCCGGCGTGCCCCAGCCGACCATGGCGTTCTCGACATCGGTGGCGATGACCAGGACGTCGGCGCCCAGCGCGCCGGCGAGAACGGCAGCGGTGAGGTCCTTATCGATGACGGCTTCCACGCCCTGCAAAACGCCCTCGGAGTTGCGCACGACCGGGATGCCGCCGCCGCCCGCCGCGACGACGAGATAGCCGGCGGCCAGCAAGGTGCGGATGGTCGGCGTCTCGAGCACCTCGACCGGCTCGGGTGAAGCGACCACACGACGCCACCCCTTCTCGCCGCGGTCCTCCCAGACCTGGCCGTGATCGATGAGGACCAAGGCATCGGCATACGGCAAGTAGCGGCCGACGGGCTTGGTGGGCCGAGCGAAGCCGGGGTCGGCGGGGTCGACCAACGTGCGCGAGACGAGCGCGGCGGCCGGGTGCTGCAGTCCGCGGGCGCCCAGCTGAGTCTCGAGCGCATCGAGGATGGTGAAGCCGATCGTGCCCTGCGTCTGCGCGCCGCACCAGTCGAGGGTGACCGGAGGGACGACGCTCGCGGCGAGTTCGTTCTTGACGAGCAGGTTGCCGACTTGCGGACCATTGCCATGGGTGAGGACGACCTCGTGCCCACGCGCGAGCACCTCTGCGACGTGGCACATGGCGACCCTGATGGCGTCGCGCTGCGCGGCCGGCGTGGCGCTGCCGTCCGGGCCGGTCATGGCGTTGCCGCCGAGCGCGATCAGGATCTTCATGTCCCCGAGCCTAGAAATCCGGGCGCCGTGGCGGCGTTGGCAGCACCTGCCCAGGGGTGCGGCATCCGTTGGCAGATTCGCGCAATGCCCCCAGCCCGGACCGGCCTGTTCACCCGAGCCGGCGGTAGCGGTCGTGGCGAGCGGCCAGCCGCGAGGCGGCCCGCATCTGCGTCAGCCGAGTCAACTCGCCGGCGATCGCCTGGGCCATCCGCCGGCAGAACTCCGCCGGCTCGTCGGCGGCATCGGGGTGCTCCGCCACGACCCGGTCGACGATGCCGTCGGCGAGCAGGTCGATCGAACGGATTCGTTGTTGGGCGGCGATGTGCGGGGCGTGCTCCGTCGTGCGATAGAGAATCGCGCTCGCTCCTTCGGGAGGCAGCGGCGAAAGCCACGAGTGTTGCGCCGCAATGACCCGGTCGGCGGGCATCAAGGCGATGGCGCCTCCGCCCGTGCCCTGCCCCAGGAGCACGCACAGGGTCGGCTCGGCGTGCGCCACCAACTCGGCCAGGCAGCGGGCGATCTCGCCGGCGAGACCGCCCTCCTCGGCCGCCCTGGACAAGGCAGCGCCTGAGGTGTCGATGACCGAGACGAGCGGCAGATCCAGCTCGGTGGCGAGCTTCATCCCGCGTCGGGCGACGCGCAATCCGCTGGGGGACAATGGTTTATCGGCGGTCTCCAGTGCGCCACCCGGGCCCGGGGTATGCCGGCGGTCCTGGCCGAGGACGACACACGGCATACCGCCGAAGCGCGCGAGCGCGAGGAAGAGCGAGCGATCCCACTCCCCCGCGCCCGTGCCGTGCAGCGGGATGACATCGCTCGCGCCGAGCTTGAGCAGTTCGCGCACACCGGGTCGCTCGGGGCGGCGGGTGCGGACGATGGATTCCCAGGCCGGGATGTCGGGCCAGGGCGTCGGCTCGCTCTCGGGGATCGCCGATCCGACGCGAGGAGCGAGCACGAGGTCGAGGAAGCGCTCTGCGGTGGCGGTGAGTTCGTCGACGGGCAGGATCGCGTCGAGCAGGCCGTTGGCATAGAGGTTCTCCGCGGTCTGGACGCCGTCGGGAAACGACTGACCGTAGAGCGCCTCGTAGACGCGCGCCCCGAGGAAGCCGATCGTGGCGCCGGGCTCGGCGACGGTGACATGGCCGAGCGAGCCCCAGGACGCGAACACACCGCCGGTCGTCGGATGCCGCAGGTAGGTGATGTAGGGCAGCTTGGCCGCCTTGAAGGCAGAGACGGCTGCGGTGATCTTGACCATCGTGGCAAAAGCCGGCGTACCTTCTTGCATCCGCGTGCCACCCGAGGCGGGGCCGGCGAAGAGCGGCAGCCCCTCGCGGGTCGCCCGCTCGAAGGCAAGAACGATGCGTTCGGCGCTGGTGCGACCGATCGACCCCGCGAGGAAGCGAAACTCCCCGGCTATCAACGCAACTCGACGTCCCCCGATCCGGCCCTCGCCGGTGATGATGGACTCGTCGGTGCCGGCTCGCTGCGCGGCTTCGGCGAGTTCGACGGCATACGTGCTGTTCGGTTCGGTGACCGCGTGCACCGCGCCGTCCCACGAGACGAAGCTGCCCGGGTCGAGCACGGCGTCAAAGAGTTCGCGGGCCCCGAGCCGGGTGCGCGGCTCAGCCATCGGCCGGTCCGTTAAGCCACTCCCGGAGCGCGTCCGAATGCTCACCGAGACCCGGCGGGGGCAGGTGTGTCTCGCGCCCACCGGAGAAGTCGTTGTCGCCGAAGCGAAGGGGCGATCCGGGGATGGTGATCTCGCCGAGCACCGGGTGGTCGACCGTCATGAGGAGGTGCTGGCTGGCGACCTGATCCCACTGATAGACCTCCTCGATGCTGCGGACTTTGCCGGCCGGCACTCCGGCAGCGGCGCAGCGTGCGAGCACCTCGGCCGCGGTATGCACCGCGAGGGCGGCGTTCACCGCCGCCACCACCGCGTCCCGGTTTTCCACCCGCTCACGGTTGGTCGCCATGCCCTCGGCGGCCGGATCGATGTCGAAGGTGGTCGCGAACTTGCTCCAGAGGCTCTCGGCCGCGCAGGCGATCTGGACAGGGCCGTCGGCGGCGTGGAAGAGGCCGTAGGGCGCGATCGAGGGATGGTGATTGCCTTGCGCCCGACCGACTTTGCCGCCGACGAGGTAGTTGGTCCCGTGCATGGCATGGGCGCCGATGACGGACGCGAGCAAGCTGGTCCGCACGACGCGGCCGCGGCCGGTGCGCTCGCGGTCATACAGGGCGGCGACGACGCCGAAGGCGCCGTTCATGCCCGAGAGGAGGTCGCCGATGGGGACACCGACGCGCTGGGGATCCTCGGGTCCGGATCCGGTGACCGACATCAGGCCGGCTTCGCCCTGCGCGATCTGGTCGTATCCGGCCCGGCCGCCCTCGGGTCCGTCGTGCCCGAATCCGCTGATGGACAACACGATCAGCCGCGGGTTGAGTTCGTGGAGGTGACTATTGCCGAAGCCGAGGCGGTCCATGGCGCCGGGCCGGAAGTTCTCGATGAGCACGTCGGCGCGCTCGACGAGCCGGGTGAGGATGTCACGTCCGTCGTCCGATTTCAGGTCGAGGACGATCGACTCCTTGTTGCGATTCGCGGCCAGGAAGTAGGTCGAGATGTCGTGATCGGGTCCGACGAATGGGGGCCCCCAACCGCGGGTGTCGTCGCCGCCCGCAGACTCGACCTTGATGACGCGTGCACCCAGGTCGCCGAGCATCATGCCGGCCTGCGGTCCGGCCAGGGCGCGGGAAAGATCGATGACGATGATGCCGTCCAGGGGTCCGGTCACCGAAGGGCTCCTCTGCTTGGGTCCGTGCTACAGCAGACTAGGGCGCCGGCGCGGCCACCCCGTGGCACTGTGGGACAACCCACCCCAGCCACTCCTGGCAGCATTTGCTGACGCCCCAGCCCGGGCCCACCCAGGCCCAGGCTGGACGCCCGGCCGCAGCGCGCCGGCCCCCCTCGAGAATGGCAGCGTTCTGATGCCCACGCCGCGTGCGGATATATCCCCGCACGCGTCGACCAGCTATGCAAGCGTCACCGAACGTTGCCCTTCTCGGCAGGGAGCGGGCGACCGGACGTAGGGCTCAGATCCAGTCGAACTCGTTGGCGTTCGTCCCGTCCCCGGCGAGCCGGGCATAGCCCGGGCCCCGGTCGAAGAATGGCTCTTCGCCTCGGGCGGAACGGATTTCGGCACGCAGGGCATCGCTTGCCGCGGCGTCGATGTGCACACCGTCGCCGTCCAGCCGCGCCACCGCGCCGTATGCCGTTCGGGCCCCGTCAACAGAAACCTTGCCCCAGCGCAGATCGCGCTCGACCTCCTCATACGGCCGGTCGAGGGGGTCCCCCCAGCCACCGCCACCGGTGGTCCGGATGCGCACGACCTGGCCCGCGCGGATCGGCTCGGCATCGGCGAGGGCGTCGACATCGCGCTCCTCGGGGCCACCCGGGTCGATGGTGACGTGGAAGGGCGCCCCCGCCTTGCCGCCCTTCAAGCCCCAACAGGCCAGGATCGAGCGGTCGGCGATCGACATGAAGTGGGCGTCCTTGAGCATCCGGATGTGCTTCTCATAGCCCAACCCACCCCGGTAGCGTCCGGCGCCACCCGAATCGACAGCGAGCCCGAGACGTTCGACCAGGAAGGGGAAGCGGCCCTCGGTGAACTCGGTCGGCAGGTTGCGCGAGTCGGGCACGACGTGGATGGTGTCCTCGCCGTCGGCGTAATAGCGCCCGCCCGAGCCGCCGCCGAGGACCTCGCGCATGAGGTAGTCATTGCCGTCGCGGTCGTGCCCGTAGACGCCGGTGTAGCGGATCGTCTCCTGGTCCGCGGGCATCCGTCCGTCGACCGCCTTGGCGACCACGCCGGCGAGCACCCCGAGCAATCGCAGGATCACGAAGGTGCGGGCATTGGTCGGGCCGGGGTGGATCGGCGTGAGCAGCGTGCCCTTCTCGGGGAAGCGCATCTCAATCAGCGGCACGATGCCCTCGTTGACGTCGAGCTCGGCCATGCGCTCGGGGGTGTCGGCGAGATTGCGCAGGATGGGCGCCAGCCACTTCTTCAGGAAGTTGCCGCCGACATAGTCGCCGCAGTGGTTGATCGGTCCCTTGGCCTGCGGCGCGGTCCCGGTGAAGTCGATGATCAGCCGCGGTCCGGCGGGCCGCCCGTTCTCCGGGTCCGCCAGCGCATCGCTGACTTTGGTGAGCGTGATGCGTTGCGTATGCAGCATGGGTGCGTCGACGCCGTCGTGCTCGGCATAGTCCTCCCAGACGTAGGTGCCGTCGGGGATCTTCGCGAGGATCTCGCGCCGGTAGGTCTCGGTCGTCGCGTCGAGGATGGCGTCGAAGGCAGCCTCGATGTGGTCGCGGCCGTAGCGTGCGAAAAGCTCGGACAGGCGCCGCGCGCCCATCAGGCAGGCGGAGCACTCGGCGTCGAGATCGGCGGCGAGCGAGTCGGGCATCCGGGAGTTGCGGGTCATGATCCGCAGCGCGGCCTTGTTGGGAACGCCCTTGTCCCACAGCTTGATCGGCGGGACCGCGAGGCCTTCCTCATAGACGCTCGTCGCGCCGCTCGGCATCGAGCCGGGGCAGCCGCCGCCGATGTCGTCGTGATGCCCAAAGGCCTGGACGAAGGCGACGACCTCACCGTCGTGGAAAACCGGCACCGTGACGCAGAGGTCGGGCAGGTGCCCGATGCCGCCCTCGGACTCGTAGACGTCGTTGTGGAAGAAGACATCACCTTCGGCCATCTCGGCCAGCGGGAAGTCCCGCGCGACCGGGTGGACGAGTGCGCTGTAGGAGCGGCCCGTCAGCTTGCGCAACTGCCGGTCGTGGATGCCGGCGCGGAAGTCATGGGCGTCGCGGATCATCGGGCTTCGGCTGGTGCGCCCGATCGCCGTCTCGACCTCCATCTCGACGCTGGCGAGTGTCCCCTGGACGATCTCGACAAGGATCGGATCGACCGTGGTCCCCTCCGCGGTCAGGCGGCCGCCGTGCTCGTATGCCGTGGGCAGCCCCGCCGGATTGACCGGCCTGGCCGTGACATAGGCCTTCTCGACAGTGGTGCTCATCGGGCGGTCTCCTTCGCGATCACCAGATTGCCGAAATCGTCAACGCGCACATCGAATCCGGGGTGGACCGGAATCGTCGAGCCGAACTCCTCGATGATCACCGGACCGGAAAGCTGCGCGCCCGCAACGAGATCGGAGCGTTGGACGATAGGCGTGCGCCGATAGCCTTCGTCGGCATCGAAGCACACCTCCCGGTAGGAAGGTTCGGTCAACGTCCATCGGCCCGGGGCCGGCATTCGCTGGATCTTCGGCCGGGTGATCGGGCCGATGCCAGTGACGCGGAGGTTGACCCACTCGACCTGCTGCGTCGGGTCGTCGCGGAAGTCGTAGCCGTAGAGCTGCCGGTGCGCGGCGTGGAAGGCATCCGCGAGGTGCGCGGCATACGTCTGGTCGACGGCACCCTCGGGCGCGGGGACGCGCACCTCGAAGGCCTGGCCGACATACCGCACGTCAATGGTGCGCTGGAAGCGGTGATCGGCCTGCGCGAAGCCCTCCTTCTTAAGGGCGGTGGCCGCCTTGGCGGTCAGGTCGTCGAGGATTGCCTGGATCTCGGGGAAGTCGAGCGCCGACTGCTTGCGGACGTGGGTTTGAACGTAGTCGTTCTTGACGTCCACGGTGAGCAGGCCGAAGGCGCTGACATTGCCGGGGTTCGGGGGGACAACGACGCCGGCCAGGTCGAGGATGTCGACGAGGCGGCACGCGAGCAGCGAGCCCGAGCCGCCGAAGGTGGTGAGCATGAAGTCGCGGACGTCGAGGCCGCGCTTGACGCTGACCTGGCGCAGGGCATTGGCCTGGTTCCAGGCCGAGATCTCGAGAATGCCTGTGGCACAACGCTCGAAGTCGAGACCCAGTCGCTCGGCGAGGCCGTGAATGCCGCGGCGGGCGGCGTCCACGTCGAGCGGGATCTCACCGCCGAGCAGGTGCGGAGGGATGCGACCGAGGGTGACGTGGGCGTCGGTGATGGTCGGCTCGGTGCCGCCCTTGGCGTAGCACAGCGGCCCTGGGTCGGCGCCCGCGCTCTGCGGGCCGACCTTGAGCGCGCCTCCCGGCGAGATCCAGGCGATCGAGCCGCCACCCGCGCCGACGGTGACGACGTCGATCATCGGGATCTTGCTCGGGTAGGCCCCGACGCTGCCCTCGGTCGTCAGCGTCGGCTCGCCGTCGAGGACGACGGACACATCGGTGCTCGTGCCGCCACCGTCACAGGTCAGGATCTTGGGGAAGCCGGCGACCTTGGCGATGAGCGCCGCACCGAGCGCGCCGGCTGCCGGGCCCGACAAGACGGTGGTGATGGGCTGGTGGACGACCTCGTCGGCCGAGAGCACGCCGCCATTGGACTTCATGACATAGAAGCCACGGGTCGGAGTCGCCCCCCCGTGCACCCTGCCAACATCGTCGAATTCGCTTCGCTCGTCCTGCTGCTCCCACATCGGGCGCAAGCGCGAGCTGATATTGGTGACATAACGCGAGACATTGGGTTTGACGGCGGCGTCGACCAGCGTGGTCATCGATCGCTCGTACTCGCGATACTCGCGCAGCACCTCGGAGGAGATCGAGACGACGGCCTCGGGGTGCTCACGGCGCAGGATGTCGCGCATGGCCAGCTCGTGGGCGTCGTTGGCATAGGAATGCAGGAAGCAGACGCCGAGGGTGGTGATGCCCTGGTCCTTGAACCAGCGGGCCGCCGCAATGGCACCGGCCTCGTCGAAGGCCCGCACCTCGTTGCCCTCGAAGTCCATGCGCCCGCCGACCGTGCGCACGCGGTCGGCCGGGACGATGCGATCGGGCTTGACCCAGAAGTAGGAGTTGCCGTAGCCATCGGGCACCGACTGCCGGGCGATCTCGAGCATGAACTCGTAGCCCTCGGTGGTGATGAAGCCAAGCGCCTCGACCTTGCCTTCGAGCAGCTTGTTGGTGGCGACCGTGGTCCCGTGCGAGACGGCGGTGATGTCCTCGCCGCTCGCGCCCATCAGACCGAGGATCTTTTCGATCCCGGCGATGAAGCCGTCCGCCGGGTTGCCCGGCGTGCTGGGGGTCTTGGTGGTCACCAGCTCGCCGCTGACCTCGTCGAGGGCCACCACATCGGTGAACGTCCCGCCGGTGTCGATCCCGATCCGGATGCGTCGCTGCGCCGTTTGAGTCACGGCACGATTCAACCGGCCGTATGCCGCCCCTCGCCTTGGCACTGATTGCCAACCAGTCCCGCGCTCCTGGGCAAGGTTGCCCGTCGAGAGGCCGATTCAGGCCCCTTGAGTGGCCGGGGGCGNTGCGGTCAGATCGGCGAGGTGCTTGGCGATCAGGTCGAGATTGCGGTCACGCAGGTGATCGAAGGCCTGCCTGATGTTGGACCCCGGCGTCAGCGAGGCCATTGCCTCCGCCGGGTCCAGCCGGGCGCTGACCCAGCCCTCGTGGGTCGCCGCCTTGGCGACGATGTGCCCGATCGGGGTGACGATGTGCGAGTTGCCGAAGTAGAGCACGCCCGCCGGGTCTGCCCCGACCGCATTGGCACCGATCAGATAGACGTGGTTGTCATAGGCCCGCGCCCGCGAGGTCAACTCCCAGATGTCCGCCGAGCGTAGGAGCGCGGACGGCCGGCAGATGACCTCTGCCCCCTGCACGGCCTGGATCCGCGACAACTCCGGATAGTCGCCGTCGAAACAGATGATCATCCCGATCCGGCCGAGGTCGGTGTCACACACCGCGACGGTGTCGCCGGGAGTGACCCACCCCCCGCCGGTGACGATCTCGGAGCAGAACGGGTGCGTCTTGCGATAGACACCGAGCAGCGATCCGTCGCGGTCGATCAGCACCGAAGAGTTGTAGACGACCCCGCGCTCGGGGCCGCGTTCATAGGTCCCCACGCACACGACGACGCCCAACTCGCGCGCGACCGCCTGGAGCGGCTCGATCATCGGGCCGGGCAGGTCAGTGACCAGGTCCCACAGCGCCTCGGTGCTGCAGTCAGGGGTGAAACCGGTCGTCGCCGACTCCGGCAGCACGACCAGTTCGGCCCCCGTCGCCGCCGCGCAATCACGCGTGAACGCGACGCATTTGGCGAGATTCGCGGTGATCGACTCCGGCGTGAGCGGCCCGGGGACGGGTGCGATCTGGACGGCGGCAGCGGTGAAGGCTCTCATCGCGTCACCGCAGCCCGCGGATGGCTGCGCCGAGCGCGACACCGGCCAGCGCGACGAGGCCGCCAACCGCAACCCCGAGCGCAAACCCATTGTCGCCCAAGGCAGTTCCACCACCACCCGCCGGCCGATTGACGTATGCCGCCCCCTCGCCCCCCGCGCCCGCCGCACCCGCCGCGCCGGACACGGCACCCCCCGCGGCCGGCGACGCCCCCACCCCGACGGGCACCTTCGCGGCCTCGCGGACACCCGCGATGTCGTCGTCGACCGCCTTGAAGAACTCGCCGGCCATCTTCTTGGTGACACCCGTGAGCATGCGCTGCCCGACCCCGCCGATCATCCCGCCGACGATGGCGTCGGCGTCATAGGTCAGATCGGTCCCGCCGGACGCGGACGGCGCCAGGCGCACGGCCACATCCGCCGCGATGGTGCCCGGCCCACCGGCTCCTTGGGCCTTCATCATGAACGAACCGGGCTCGACCTTGTCCGAGATCGCGACCGTGCCGTCATACGTCCCCCTAACAGCGGCGACACCTGCGGTCACCCGCATGGCATAGACGTCCGGCCCGGTCTCGGTGAGGGTCTCGCACCCCGGCAGGACGCGGGCGAGCACGGCCGGGTCCATGAAGGCCGCCCACACCTTGTCGACGGGCGCGTTGAGGGTGTGCGCACCGGAAATCTTCATGTCTGCTCCTTTGCTAGCCAGCGGTCGCGCGACGACGCAACGAGGGCAGCTCGCCCCGCTCGTGGCGTTGCCGCAACTCCCACAGTTCGACGGGGGAAATGGGCATCGCGGTGATGGGGAAGCCCTCGGCGTCCTCGATGGCGGACGCGATCACAGCAGTTACCGGAATGCACCCGGCTTCGCCGGCGCCCTTGATGCCCAAGGGATTCAGCGGTGACGGCGTTTCTAGGTGATCGGCCTCGACGTGCGGCACCTCGGTGGCATAGGGAATGAGGAAGTCCATGAAGCTCGCGTTGAGCAACTGCCCCGACTCGTCGTAGACCATGCGCTCGTAGAGCGCGCCACCGACGCCCTGGGCCACGCCGCCGTGAACCTGGCCCTCGACGATCATCGGGTTGACCATGGTGCCGCAGTCGTGGATGACGCAGTAGCGCAGGATGCGGATCTCGGCGGTCACCGGGTCGGTTTCGACGATCGCTGCATGCATGCCGTTGGCGAAGGTCGCCTGCGTCGGGCTGTAGAAGTCCTTGCCCTCTAAGCCCGGCTCTTCGTCGTCGGCGACCGGCGGCTTGTCGGGGTCGAAGGTCCCGGCGAACTGGGTCGCCGCCTTGGCGGCCTCGTCGAAGGCATAGCGCAACGGGTTGGACAGCACCGCGGTGGTGCCGATCGGCATCCGTGCATCGGGCATGCCCTTGACCGAGATGATGCCGTCGACGATCTCCAGATCCTCCTCGGCCGCCTCGAGGGCCTCGGCCGCGATCTTGATCGCCTTGGCGCGCACGGCGCGGGCCGCCAACGCGATCGCATTGCCGGACATCACGGCGGCCCGCGACGCGAAAGTGCCTACGGCATAAGGCATTCGACGCGTGTCGCCAGTCGTGACATAAACCGACTCCAGGGGCACACCGAGCTCATCGGCGACGATCTGGGCAAAGGCCGTCTGATGGCCCTGGCCCTGCGTCGTCAGGCCCGTCGCGACGTTGACTCGCCCGCTGGTCTCGATGACGATGTGCGCGCCTTCATAAGGCCCGACGCCGGTGCCCTCGACATAGCAGCCGATGCCGAGCCCGACCGTGCGCCCTTCGGCCTCGGCCCGCGCCCGATAGCCCGCGAAGTCGTCCCAGCCGACGAGCGCCTTGAGCTTGGCGAGCGAAGCGGGGAAGTCGCCGCTGTCGTATTTGAGCGGCCGGCCATCCTGAAACATCAACCCGTGGTCGTAGGGCATCTCCTCGGGGAGGATGAAGTTGCGGCTGCGCACCTCGGCCCGATCCAGCCCCAACTCGTCGGCGATGGCGTCCATGGTCCGCTCCATCGCGAAGCAGCCCTGCGGCCGGCCCGCGCCCCGATAAGGTGTCACGAGAACGGTATTGGTGTAGAGCGACCAGAACTCGACGCGATAGGTGCCGGGTTTGTAGGGCCCGAGCAGCTGGGTCGAGGTGATGATCGGGACGATGATCCCGTAGGGCGTGTAGGCCCCGTTGTCGTGCCAGAACTTCACGTCGAGCGCAAGGATCCGGCCCTCGTCGTCGAAGCCGACCTCGACCTCCTGCAACTGTCCGCGCTCGTGCGCCGAGGAGATGAAGTGCTCGCGGCGATCTTCGGTCCACTTCACCGGATGCCCGAGAAGCCTTGCGGCCCAAGGGATCAGAACTTCCTCGGGCCAGGGGTGCATGATCTTGACGCCGAAGCCGCCTCCCACGTCTGGCGCGATGCAGTCGACCTTGGCCAGGGGCAATCCCAAGCGCGCAGCCACGGCCGCACGCACGCCGGTCGATGTCTGGGTCGAGGACCAGATGGTCAGGCGCTCGGCGTCACTGTCCCAGACGGCATACACGCCCTTGCCTTCCATCGGCGTGCAGGCGCTGCGTTCGATGGACAGATCCAGCTTCAGCCGGCGCGGGGCACCACCCATTGCCGCATCGACGTCGCCGACCTCCTGGACCATATGCGCCGAGACATTCCCGGGTGCGTCGACATGCACGAGATCCGTTGCTGCACGGGCAGTTTCGAGACCGACCACCGCGGGCAGGAAGTCGTAGTCCACGCGGATTCGGGCCACCGCATCCTCGGCGGCGTAGCGATCCTCGGCGACGACGAGGACGATCGCCTCGCCGACGTGGTTGACGGTGTCCTTGGCGAGGGCATAGCCGGTGCGTGGCGCCGTCAGCGCGGGGTGCGGGATCAGCAGCGGCAGGCACTCCCCCACCTGACCCTCGAGATCTTCGTGCGTCCAGATGCCGATCAGGCCTGGGGTGTCGAGGGCGTCCCTGACGTCGATATCGGTGATCCGCGCGTGCGCGTGCGGACTGCGGACGAAGGCCGCTTCATAGGCCGTATGCCCGAGATCGTCCAGATAGCGTCCGCCCCCGGTCACCAGGCGCGGATCCTCACGGCGCTGCACCGGCGCACCGAAGAGTTTGGTGGTCATCGCTGCTCCTCCGCTCGCCGGTTCATGATCTCCGCGGCGCGCAGGACCGACGTGACGATGTTCTGATATCCGGTGCACCGGCACAGATTCCCCGACACCGCCTCGCGCGCTTCCTCCTCGCTGGGGGTGGGGTTCTCGGCGAGGTAGGCCGTGATTGTCGTGATGAAACCCGGTGTGCAGAAACCACATTGGAGACCGTGGCATTCGGTGAAGGCTTGCTGGACGGGTCCCATCGCGTCGATCGTGCCGCAGCCCTCAACCGTCGTCAGGTCGCGCCCGATGGCCTGCACGGCGAACATCAGACAGGAGCGCACCGGCCGGCCGTCGAGAAGCACTGTGCACGCGCCGCAAACGCCATGCTCACAGCCGACATGCGTGCCGGTCAGCCGCAGGTCGTGGCGCAGGAAATCCGAGAGCAGCCGGCGCGCGGGCACCGAGGCGCTGCAGCCGACGCCGTTGACGGTGACCTGCACCGGGATCAGCACGTCGGCGCCATAGGTCGTCTCGGTCATCGGGCCATCACCTCAGCAACGAGTCGGCGAGTCAGTTCGCCGGCGAGCATGCGCCGGTAGTCCGCGCTCGCGTGGATATCGGACTCGGGCTGCACGTGCGCGCGCACCGCACCGATCAGATCGTCGGCGCGCGCCGCCACGTCCGCCTGGGTGGTCCCGACGAGTACCGCCGTCAGATCGAGAACGCTGGGCACATCGGTGACCGAGACGTATGCCGCTCGCGCCCGCGCGATCGCCCCCTCCTGACACGTGAGCGCAACTCCCACGCCGGCGAGTGCGTAATCCCCACGGCGTCGGGCCGACTCGGTGAAACCCGTGCGGGTGCCACTCGGGAAGCGGCCGAAGCGGACCGCGACAACGACCTCGTCGGCCCCAATGGCGATCTCCAACGGGCCCGCGAAGAAGTCATGCGCGGAGATCTCTCGCGCGCCCGCCGGGCCCTGCACCTCGACGATGGCATCGGTCAGCACAGCGATCGACGGCATCTCGCCGGCGGCGTCCGCATGGGCGATCGAGCCCACGGTCGTGCCGCGGTTGCGGATCGCAGGGTGCGCCACGTTGAGGAGAGCCTGCCGCAGGAGGGGAAGTGCGGCATACACCTCGTCGGAGCGCTCGACGTCGCGGTGGCGGACGGTCGCACCGACGCGTACGGCATCCTCGGTGACGGTGACGGTATCGAGGCCGGCGACCTGGTTGATGTCGATCAGGTGGGCCGGGGCGGCCAGGCGCATGGACAGCATCGGGATGAGGCTCTGGCCACCCGCGAGCACCTTGCCGTCGTGACCGACCTCGCCGAGCACGGCCACGGCCTCATCGAGGCTTCGCGGGGCGTGATACGCGAAGGGTGCGGGCTTCATCGCTCGATCCTGCCGTCCAAACTCATCAAGGGGAAGGGGGAATGGGGGCAGCCCCGAGGGACGCGCCCTCGGGGCTGCCGGCCGGGTTCGGGTCAGCCCTGGGGGCGGCGGCCGTAGAAGTCCTCGGGATTGTCGTCCTGGAGCAGGTCGTCGATCCCGTCGCTGTCGCCATAGGTGTAGTCACCGACGGCGATCAGCGCGCCGTCGGCGCGGGTGCGCAGGTCCGCAGGAGCGAGCGCCTTAGCCAGGTGGTAGGCACCCACCGCGACGATCGTGCCCAGCGAGATGCCGCCGAGGCTGAAGTTGTCGGTGAACTTCATCTGGACGTCACCGACGCCGATGATGATGCCGGCCGCGACGGGGACGAGGTTGATCGGGTTGCCGAAGTCCACCCCGTTCTCCTTCCATATCTTGGCGCCGAGCAGGCCGATCATGCCGTAGAGCACCACGGTGATGCCGCCGAGGACCCCGCCGGGGATGGAGAAGACGAGGGCCCCGAACTTCGGGGAGAAGCCGAAGATGATTGCGACCAAGGCGGCGACCCAGTAGGCAGCTGTCGAGTAGACGCGGGTGGCCGCCATGACGCCGATGTTCTCGGCATACGTGGTGGTCGGCGAGCCACCGACGAAGGAGGCGAGGGTGGTGCCGACGCCGTCACCGGCGATAGCGCGTCCCATCATCGGGTCGAGGTCCTTGCCGGTCATCTCGGCGACGGCCTTGACGTGCCCGGTGTTCTCCGCGATCAGCGCGATAACGGCGGGCAGGACGAGCAGGATCGCCGCCATGGAGAAGCTCGGCATGTGCCAGCCGGCCACCTCCATGCCATCCGCCCCGGTCGTCGTCTTGAGGGGCAGGCCCAACCAGGACGCCGAGCCCACTCCCGAGGTGTTCCACCGCACGTGCTCGGTCGCTTCGGTTGCCCCACCGAGGACCGACGTGATCGGGCCGGCGGTCTTGTCCAGGATCCACGAAAGAGCGGTGCCGAAGATCAGCGCGAGGAAGACCGAGATGCGGCCGATGAAGCCCTTGAAGGCGACGGCGACGACGATGGTGAAGAGCATCGTGAGCAGTGCGACCCATTGATCCTGCGGCCAATAGATGCCGGCAACCACCGGCGCGAGGTTGAAGCCGATGAGCATGACGACCGCGCCGGTCACGACCGGCGGTAGCACTCGGTGCAGGACACCGGACCCGAGGAAGTGAATGGCAACGCCGACAAGAGCCAGCACGATGCCGGCGATCATGATGGCGCCAGTGACGCGTGCCGAGGTGGCGCCTTCTTGCGCGCGGATCGCGGCGACGGCGCCGACGAAGGATGCCGACGTCCCGAGATAGGAGGGGACCTTTCCGTCGACGATGAGCAAGAAGATGATCGTCGCAATGCCGCTCATCATGATTGCCAGCTGCGGGTTCAGCCCCATGACCAGAGGGAAGACAAAGGTCGCGCCGAACATGGCGACGACATGCTGAGCGCCCAGACCGACGGTCTTGGCCCAGCTGAGGCGCTCGTCGGGAGCGACGACATCATCGGGGCCGGTCAGGCCCCCGTCACCATGCAACTTCCAACCAAAGGCGGCCATCGGCAACTCCCACTTCTTACGGCGTCCTTGAGACGCGTCTCACACCCACCACCAGGGTTGTTGGAACGCTAGTGCGCGCGCGGCGGCACTGAACCGAGCAGTAACTGACATGGGACGTATGCCCACGTTGGCAGGACTTGCCCGCGTGTCCGCCCCCCGTGATCTCGCCGAAACGCTCAGGTATGGGGCGCCGACCTGCGGCTTTGCGCCAATCCGCGCATCTCAAGCACCTTGAGGGCGAGAGCCAGCGTCAGCCGCAGTTGTGGGTCGGTCGTGAAGGGGCCAAGGATGCGCTCGAGCTTGGCGATGCGATAGCGCAGCGTGTTGTAGTGGAAGAAGAGCAAGCGCGACGCCTCGGCGACATTGAGATTGGTGTCGATGAGCACGGCGAGGGTCAGGCGCAGGTCGGCGTTCTCCGGGCTGTCGTCGGTGGCCAGCTCGCCGAGGGCATCGGTGACGAACTGGCGCAGTTCTTCGGAATCCGGGACCAGGGACAGCAGCCGGTAGATCCCCAACTCGTCGAAGTGCGTGATCGCGCCGGCGCCGTGTTTCTGGCGGCCGACGGCGGCAGCCCGCAAGGCCTCGGCATACGCCATCGGGAGGGACTCGATCGCCGTGATCGGGCGGGAGACGCCGGTGGAGAAGGTGCGGCGACCACCGCCGCCGTCGCCGCGGACGATGCGGGCGAGGTCGGTGACGATCGCCATGATCTTCTCGGTCGCCATCTCTGGCGGCAGCGGCAGCAGCGCCACGATCTCTTGACTGAAACCCATCACCGGAACCCGGCGATCCCGTGCCCCCACCGCGCGGATCCAGGCGCGGGCGAAGCGCTGCTGAAGGGCGCGGACCTCCTCGGAGTCGCGGTGCGTGAAGGTGTCGTTCTCATCGGTCTCCGCGACCACGACGACCATCCGGTCGGTCAGCGTCCAACCGAGGCTGTCCGCGTGGGCGATGGCCTCGGCCGTGCTGCCCGCACGTCCGGCCAGAGCGTCGCGAAGGAATTCAGCGCGGTACTTGCTCTCGACGGCGGTCACGGCCTGCTCGCGGGCAATGGCAAGGGCGGCCACGGTCGCCGAACGCTCCAGAAGATGAATATCGTTGCGCGACAGGGCCCGATCCTTGGCGAAGGCGACGATGCGGCCCTCCACCCCGCTGCCGCCGATGATCCGGACGGTCGCCCGACGCACCCAATCGGCGTCGCCGGACCGCTCGCCGACCATCTCGTGCTCGACGAGGAACCGGCCGGTGGGGTCGAAGGCCGAGGTGGCTGCCGCCTCCTCGATGGCCGCTGAGTCGCCGGCCTGGGCGATCACCCGGCCGTCGGTTGTCGTGATCATGACGACGGTCTCCATGAGGGCGGCGAGCGCCTCGCACAGGTCGGCCAGGGAGCCGCCGGCCACCACGATGGAGAGCAGCGACCGGTGGACTTCGTCCTCACGACGCAAGGCAGCGATCAGCTGCCCGGCGAGGGCGCGCAGCTCGGGCTCGGCGAGGGTGTCCGGGATCTGGGGCGGCAGTTCACCGGGCGTCATGGTGGTTCCGAGAAGGTCGAGCCCCGAGCCGGTCCGATCGTTGGCAACATTCACCATTGGCCGATCGTAGACGGCAGAAGTTTCAGGAGATAGCCACCTTCGTTGGCAAGATTCTCCATCCGAGTTGCCGCCGAGTCCCCGCTAGCGTCGGGGAATGCTGCTCGCCGCCCGCTCGCCGCTCGCGCCCTCGTGCGGGGTCGGCTCCGGCCGCGGCGAGAAGTCGTGGCGGGTGCTGGGGGCCTTCCCGACGGCCCTGTATGCCGGTCATCCCGAGCACGGCGTGCTGGCCGTCGTCACCTCTGACGGGTTGGCCTTGCCGACCGCGTGGCGGCTGCCCGTGGCGTCCTCGCAGGTGCGGTGGGGCGTAGGTGCTGGCGATCCCCTCCAGGTGGGCGTGTCAGAGATCCGGCTCCCGCACAACACGATTCGCGCCGTGCGCACGTGGCGACCCGCCCGGGTGCATCCCTGCGGCGCTCGCGCCCGTGGGTCGGGGGTGATGCGGGACGACTGGATTGAGGATCGGATCGGACGTGGCCCGGGGCTGACACCCGAGGGCGATGACGAGATCTGCGGCGCCCTCCTGGTCGCGTACGCCGCCGGCGATCCGCACCTGAGTGACGTCGCCCACGGCCTGCTTCACCGCACCACCGCCCTGTCCGCGTCCCTAGTCGCGGCGGCGATCGACGGCTACGCCGTCCCCGAACTCGTGACCTATGCCGATGCCGCCCTGCGCGGCCGGCCCACCAACGGGCTGCGTGCGCAGGTCTCGCACATCGGGCATACGTCCGGCTCAGCGCTTTTGCGCGGCGTTGACCACGCCATCGCCAACCTGACCATCGCCAACCTCACCAAGGAGCGCCTCAGTGCCTGAATTCGTCGATGTCCGCGGGGGCGCCTACTACGACTCCGTGACGCTGATGCACGTCTCGAAGCTCATCGCGACCACACCCGGCATCAGCGCCGCCCAGGTCGCGATGGGCACCGACCTCAATCTCGAGGTGCTCGCCGGCATGGGCTTCAGCCTGCCGGACGGGATCGGCGTGAACGACGTCGTCGTCGCGCTGCGCGGTGCGACGTCGGAGGCCGCCGACGCGGGACTCGCCGCGGTGGATCAGGCCCTGGCCGAGTTGACGGCCAACTCCCGCAACACATCCGGCTTCGGCTCGGCGCCCGAGCCGGTGACCCTCGGCGGCGCGATCGCCGCCGGTGACGCGTCGCTGGCGCTGATCTCGGTGCCCGGCGAGCACGCCGCCGCCGAGGCGATGGACGCCATCGACGCCGGCGTCAGCGTGATGCTGTTCAGTGACAATGTCGCGGTCGCCGACGAGGTCGCGCTCAAGGATGCGGCCACGGCGCGCGGGGTGCTGGTCATGGGGCCGGACTGCGGCACGGCCGTAGTCAGCGGGGTGGCTCTGGGCTTTGCGAACGTGGTCGCGGCCGGCTCGGTCGGGCTAGTCGCCGCGTCGGGAACAGGCGCCCAGCAGGTGATGTGTCTGCTCGACGCAGCCGGCGTGGGGGTCAGTCACGTGCTGGGCGTCGGCGGTCGCGATCTGTCGGCCCCCGTCGGTGGACGCGCAACACGGCAGGCGCTCGCGATGCTCGCGGCCGACGAGGGGACGACCTCGATCATCGTCGTCTCGAAGCCGCCTGCGCCCGAGGTGCTCGCCGCACTCGAGACGTATGCCGTTGGGATGGGCAAGCCGGTGCACTGGGCGATCCTGGGGGCCGGCCGGCCGGACCTGACCGCGTCCGTCGAGTCGGCGCTCGCGGCTACCGGCGCGAATCTGCCTGAGGCGTGGCCGCATTGGGGCGACGCACGTGGATCGGGTGCCGTGGGCGGGCCCACGGGCGAGGCACCTGCGGGAGCTTCGCCGGCGGCGGGACACGGCGCGCGCCTGCGCGGGCTCTTCTGCGGAGGCACGCTCGCCGACGAAGCGATGATCATCGCCGGCTCAACGCTCGGCGCGATCCGCTCGAATATCCCGCTCGCGCCCGAACTTGCCCTGGGCGACGACCTGGCCGCCGAGAGTGGGCATGTGGTCATCGACTTCGGCGACGACGGCCTGACGCGCGGGCGCGCGCACCCGATGATCGACCCGTCCCTGCGCGCCGAGCGGATCCGCGCTGAAGGCCAGGATCCGACGTGCGGTGTGCTCCTGCTCGATCTGGTGCTCGGCTATGGCTCGCATCCCGATCCGGCCGGTGATCTCGCCTTGGCGATCCGGTCTGCCCGGGCGAGCGCTGCGCTCGCGGGTCGGGAGTTGCCGGTGGTGGTGGCGCTCGTGGGCACGCAGGGCGACCCGCAGGGCCTGGAGGCCTGTGCCACGGCGCTCGTTGCCGCGGGAGCCAGGGTGTACCTCTCGAATGCCGAAGCCGCGCGCGCGGCCGTTTCCCTACTCGGCGTTGCCGTAGCGGAGGCGACGACATCCGTTGCCACGGAAGGCGACCCGCCTACGGAAGGCGAGCCAGCCGCGGACGGCGAGCCAGCCGCGGATAGTGAGCCAGCCGCGAAAGACGAGCCGGCCGCGGATGGTGGGCCGGCCGCGGATGGCGGGCCACGGCATACGGGCAATCCGGCGGGGTTGCCCGCCGAGCCGGCCGTCGCGACGGTCGGCGTGGGCCTGTTCAGCGAGGCGCTCGTCGCCCAGGCGGTGCGGGTGATCGAGACGCGCTGGCAGCCGCCGCTGGCCGGCGCGAACCCGGCAGACATCCGCAGCGTCCTGCTCGACTCGCGACGCGAGGCAGCCAACCAGCTGGCGTTCGAGCGGATGACCGCCGCCGGCGCCGACCTGGTGGACGTGCGCCCGGCGGCCGAGGCCTTGGGCCTGGAGCGCGGGACCTTCCTGCACGCCGGTCCGCCGCTGGAGTGGGAGCGAGCCAGCGGACCGATGAGGGGTGCGCTGATCGGCGCGATGATCTTCGAGGGCATGGCCGCGACACCGGAGGAAGCCGAGGCGAAACTCGCTGCGGGAGAAGGCATCACGTTCGAGCCTTGCCACCATCGCGATGCGGTGGGCCCGATGGCCGGTGTGATCAGCCCGAGCATGTGGGTCTACGAGTTGCACGACCCGGTGCACGACAACCGGTCCTGGTGCTCGCTCAACGAAGGACTGGGCAAGGTGCTGCGCTATGGCGCCTACGGCGCGGAGGTCATCGACCGGCTGCACTGGATGAACTCGGTCCTCGGGCCGTTGTTGCAGCAGGCGGCGCGCAAGGCCGAGCGGATCGACATCAAGGCGATCATCGCCCAAATGCTGCAGATGGGCGACGAGGGCCACAACCGTAACCGCGCCGGCTCGCTGATGTTGCTGCGCGAGTTGCTTCCGCACCTGATCACGGCCGACGGTTCGCCAACGGATATCGCTGAGGCCGTGCGCTTTTCGGGCGCAAACGAGCACTTCTTCCTCAATCTCGGTATGCCCGCGTGCAAGCTCGCGACGCTCGCCGCGCACGGCATCCCGGGCTCGAGCATCGTGACGACGATGGCGCGCAATGGCACCGACTTCGGCATCCGCGTGTCCGGCACCGGCGAGCAGTGGTTCACCGGGCCGGCCAACACGCCGGAGGGTCTTTTCCTCGGGTCCTACGGCCCGGAGGACGCGAATCCCGACATCGGAGACTCTGCCATCACCGAGACCGCCGGCATCGGCGGCGTGGCCATGGCGGCGGCTCCGGCCATCGTGAAATTCGTCGGTGGGGACGTGCCCTTCGCGCTGCAAGCGACGCAGAAGATGTACGCGATCACTCAAGGCGAGCACGCGAGCTACCAAATCCCGATCCTCGAATTCCGCGGCACCCCAACGGGAATCGACGTCACGAAGGTCGTGCGCACCGGCATCCTGCCGCAGATCAACACTGGCATGGCCGGCCGGGTCGCCGGCACCGGCCAGGTCGGCGCCGGCCTGGTTAACCCGCCCGAGCAGTGCTTCACGCTCGCCCTGGACGCACTCGCTCGACTCGCTTCCTAGCCGTGCCAGAGGTGTGCGAGCCTCGCAAGCGGCAGCGGCGTAGTGCCCCCGAGACGATTCGAACGTCCGACACCCGCTTTAGGAGAGCGGTGCTCTATCCCCTGAGCTACGAGGGCGGGGGCCGGCGGACCGGCCAGTGAAGTCTAGGCGAGCCTCACAGCAGCGCGTAGGCACGATCGAGCAGCTCGCGCAGGGGGGCGCCGGCATACGCGCCGGCCAGGTGCATCCGGATCGCGGCGCGCACCGCCCCGAGCGCGGCGTGGGCCTCCACCGCGACGGCGAACTCCTCGTCCGCGGACAAGGCGCCCGCGGACGCGACGCGCGTCCGCTCGACGAGAGCGTCGACGAGCACGCGGTCGGCGCGGGCATACACCCCGAGGAAGCGCAGCCCGATGGCCGGCTCGCTCAAGGTCAGCTCCCGGCGCATGGCCCAGCTCTCCGGGTCGCGCTCGAGGGCGGCCATGCGGATCAGGGCGATGGCGTGCACGATCTCGCGCACCGACTCCCCCGCCGGCCGGGCCGCCACCAAGGTGGCCAGCGCGTCGAGATCGCTCGCCCCGCTGCCGATGATCGCATCATCCTTGGTCGGGAAGTAGTTGAAGAAGGTTCGCGGCGAGACGCCCGCACGCTCGGCGATCGCGTCCACGGTCAGCGCATCCACCCCGCCCTCGTGGGCCAACTCCAGTGCCGCCCGATGGATGGCGGCCCGCGTCTCGCGCTTCTTACGTTCGCGCAGACCGCATTCCGCATCCTCGACCCCGGCGGGAGGAGCGACGACAGCGACAGCGGTGGCGGACGACATACGGCCATCATAGTGCAGCGACTGCAAACTTGCAGACTCTGCACATTTTCTTTATCCTGGTCAGGATGAGTCGCCCAGCCAGCCCCGCCCACGCCTCCAACGGCGAGTTCCATCTCGACGCGGCCGGCCGGCGCATCTTCATCGGGCTGATGCTCGGGATGTTCGTCGCGTCGATCAGCCAGACGATCGTCGGCCCCGCGATGCCGCGCATCGTCGCCGAACTCGGCGGCATGGATCACTACTCATGGGTCGCCACCGCCGCGATGCTCGTCTCCGCGGTCGTGGTGCCGATCGTCGGCAAGTTCTCCGATCTCTACGGCCGGCGGGGCTTCTATCTCGCCGGGCTCGCGGTCTTCATGATCGGCTCGCTCGTCTGCGGGCTCGCGCCCAACTTCTGGACCCTCGTCGCCGGCCGCGCCATTCAGGGCCTCGGTATGGGCACGGTGATGCCCTTGGCGCAGACCATCATCGGCGACATCATTCCCCCGCGGCACCGCGGCAAATACCAAGGTGTCATGGGCGCCGTCTTCGGCGTGACCTCGGTCGCCGGCCCGCTCGCGGGCGGCTGGATCACCGACAACCTCGGCTGGCGCTGGCTCTTCTGGACGTCGATTCCCTTCGGCATCGCGGCGACCAGCGTGGTCTTCCGCTTCCTCCACCTCCCCCACCAACGCCGGGACGCCCGAGTGGACGTCGCCGGCATCGCCACCCTCACGCCCGGCCTGGTCGCGGTGCTGCTCGCCACCTCCTGGGGCGGCACCACATATGCCTGGAGTTCCAGCGTGATCCTCGGCCTGTATGCCGCCGGCGCCCTCCTGCTGGCCGCCTTCGTCTACGCCGAATCCCGTGCCGCCGAGCCGATCCTGCCGCTGCGGCTCTTCCGCAACTCGATCGTCGCGCTCGCCAATATCGCGGCCTTCGGGGTGGCGATGGTGATGTTCGGCGCGATCATCTATATCCCCGTCTTCGCCCAGGGCGTCGTCGGCGTCAATGCCACGAACTCCGGCCTGATCCTGCTGCCGCTCATGCTCGGCCTGATCGTCTGCGGCATCCTCGCCGGCCAGCTGATCACCCGCACCGGCCGCTACAAGGAGATCATGCTCGCCGGCGTCGCGCTGATGGCCGCCGGCGTATGGCTGCTCACCCGCCTGACGCACACCGCCACCTCCGGCGAGCTCACCACAGCGATGATCGTCCTCGGCGTCGGCCTCGGTCTGTGCCTGCAGCAGTACACGCTGCTGGTCCAAAATGCTTCTGCCCGTGGCGATCTCGGCGTCGCAACGGCATCCACGCAGTTCTTCCGCAATGTCGGCTCGACGGTCGGCATCGCGATCTTCGGCACCGTGATGACCACCGGGCTGCAGGCTGCGATCCTCGATCACCTGCCGGCGTCGGCCGCCGCGAAGCTGGCGGCTTCCGGTCAGCAGATCGGCGTCGGTTCGGTGCTCGACCCGGCCGCGTTGAGCACGCTCAACCCGGCGGTGGCCGATGCCGTGCGCCAGGGTTTGGCCGAGCGGCTGCACGACGTCTTCCTCCTGGGCCTGCCGATCCTCGCGCTCGTCTTCGTCGCCACCGCGCTGATCAAGTCGGTCCCGCTGCGCACCACGAACCACGCCCCGGCGGCCGGAGAGGCCGGGCACGAAATCCTGGACGGGCTCGCCTCGTCGACGACCGGCCAGGACTCCTCGGCGGCGGAGGGACCCGCCGAGGCGCGCCCGCCGGCATACGCCCGCGCCTGAACTCTGACGGCGCGCGGCACCGGGCGGGCACTGCGCGGGTGACGGCACGTCATACGGGCTCGGGATCTGTCATGGTGAAAGGACCATCCACACGGGAGGAGCCATGTCAGCCACTCTGCGCATTCACCGAGGGTTGTGCTCCAAGGAGCGCGTCCTGACGATCCGCGGCCAGGCCGTCGGCACCTGGGCAGAGGAGGTGAACGACTTCGACATCACCCCTGGGGATCATGTGCTGAGCCTCAACCTCGGGATCTACCACAGCGTCCCGACCCATGTGCGCGTCACCGACGGCATGGTCGTGGAGTTCAAGGCGGTCGAGAATCCCGATGCCCTGCTGCCGATCCTGCAGGGCGGCTTCATCAAACTCGAGCGCATCCCGCCCGTCCGGGCCGACGCCTGACCGAGCCGGTATGCCGCTCGCCGGCCGCAGCGCGGGACATCAGGGCCGCTTGGCGAACTTCTCGAACTCGGGGCGCCGCTTGGCCTTGAAAGCCTCGCGGCCTTCGGCGGCCTCCTCGGTGCTGTAGAAGAGCAGATTCGCGTCGTGGGCCAGTTGCTGGATGCCGGAGAGCCCGTCCTCGGCCGCGTTGAAGGAGGCCTTCATCAGACGCAGGGCGAAGGGCGACATCGTCAGCATCCGCTGCGCCCAGGCGACCGTCGCGGTTTCGAGGTCAGCCAGGGGCACGACCTTGTTGACCATGCCCATTTCGCGGGCCTCGTCTGCGGAGTACTGCTCGCACAGAAACCAGATCTCCTTGGCCTTCTTCACGCCGATCATCTGGGCGAGCAGACCGGCGCCGAAGCCGCCGTCGAAGGAGCCGACCTTGGGCCCGACCTGGCCGAACTTGGCATTGTCGGCGGCGATGGTCAGGTCGCACACCAGGTGCAACACGTGCCCGCCGCCGATGGCGTAGCCGGCGACCATGGCGATGATCGGCTTGGGCAGGCGGCGCATCTGGATATGCAGGTCGGTGACGTGGAAGCGCCCGACGGCGCCCGCCTTGCCCGGCTCGGTCAGGTAGCCGGAGTCGCCGCGCACCCGCTGGTCCCCACCCGAGCAGAAGGCCTTGGTGCCCTCGCCGGTCAGGATGATCACGCCCACCTCGGTGTCCTCGCGCGCCCGGTCCAGCGCGTCAGAGATCTCGATCAGCGTCTGCGGGCGGAAGGCATTGTGGACCTCGGGCCGGTTGATGGTGATCTTGGCGATGCCGTCGCCGGACAACTCGTAGCGGATGTCCTCATAGGTGGCGGCAGGGGTCCACGTGGTGGGGGTTTCAGGCATACCGGCCACGATAACCGTCCGATCAAGTCGTCCTGGCACGCGCTCGCGAGCCCGATCGCTGCGGACTAGATCGCCAGCGTCCCCCGCACGATGCTGTGTCCGGAGTGCGCGGGCTGGTCGTCCAGTGGTTCACGGGAGATGTCGACGATGACATAACCCTCGTCGAGCAAGGACTGCGGCACGGGATAGCTCCGGTTCGACGTGCCTTGGGGCAGCACGCCCAGAGAGACCATGCGCTCCAGGTCGCGGTTGATGAGCCAGACCTCCAAGTACCCACCCGGGTCTGGGTCTGACGAGACCATGATCCGCACCTCGAGCTGACCGCGGACCCGCTCGACTTCGGCAACCCCCCGGGTGGCTCCCGTGTCCAGCGTGGCGAGGTTCGCGCTCGCCACCACCTCCGCCTCAGGGGCTCGCCACTGGTTCACGGCGGCTATCGCACCGACACCGACAAGCGCGCCTAGCGTGGTCGCGACCGCCAGGCTGCCGAACGAGAAGCGACGGGCGGATCCGTCCAGGAGGCGCAGGAGAAGCCGCCGGTGCCTCGCTCGAGGTAGCGGCGACGATGGCATTCCAAACCTGGGGGCCCGGCGCGTGCAGACCCTCGCCCTCGGCGACGGCCGCGAGGGTCCGGCGCAACGCGGCGAGATCGCGGCCGCACTCATCGCACCCGTCGACGGTGCTGGACGACACATCATCGACCGGCTGCCCCAGCGCCAGATCGGCAAGGACGTCATCTCCGGGATGGCTCACGATGTCACCTCCTCCAGGTCCTTGCGCAGGTTGGAGCAAGCCTCGTCGGATATGGCTCTTCACCGTGCCGAGCGGAAGGTCGAGCCGTTCCGCTACCGCTTCGTGAGTATGCCCATCGATCCCCACCAGGCGGATGATCGTTGCGCGCGGGTCCCCCAAAGCGTCCAGCGCGTGTGCCACCACGATCCGGTCGGTGACATCATCGCTCACGGCCGAGCCGACGCCCGCCAGCGATTCCACTTCCACGGCTGCGGACCGGCCTTCGCGCGTTCGGACCGCGAGCGCATCGGCGCAACGCCGCCGCGCAATCGTGATGAGCCAGCCACCCAGCGATCCAGTGCCCTCTCGTAACGTATGCCGGCTCCTCCAGGCCGACACGAGGACCTGCTGGGTGACGTCCAGCGCATCGTGATAGTTGCCGAGGTAGCGCAGGGCCAATGAGTGCACGAGGCGTCCCCAGCGCGCGTATGCCGCTGCCAGCGCTGACGGGTCGCCCTCGCGGAATCTGGAGACCAGCTCAGCCTCCGACTCTTCGCAGCCCTGGTCTGGCGGCATGTCGGCAACCCTAGGGTCAGCAGTGGCCCGGAGCCGCGTGGACGAAGCTCCGGGCCGGTGATGAGGGCTTAGCTAAGTTTGGTGAGTGATATGACGGGTCATCGGGACGCCCCGGCAAGTGGCATGGTCGATGCTGTGCCGATGTGGACCGGATCGGAGTCACTCTCTGCTCTGGAGGACGCGATGGAGGTGGCGGCTGCCGTCCCCGCCGCGGTGGCTCGGCGCGCGAGCATGTCGACGTCCGAGATTCACTCACTTCGTCACCTGATGCGCGCGCCCATTGGCCCGGTCGACCTGGCCAAGTCCCTCGGGATAACGACGGCAGCCTCCTCAGGGGTCGTCGATCGTCTCGTCGCCCACGGCCACGCCGAACGCCGTCCACACGGCGGCGGCGGCCGCCGCGTCGAGGTCGTGATCACCCCGAGCGGACGTTCCGAGGTGCTGGAGTTGCTCCCCGATGTTCGCACGCCTCGCCGAGGTGGATTCCCTGCTGAGCGAGGAGGAGCGGGCCATCGTCACCCGCTACCTTCGGGGCGCAATCGTCGCGATGCGCGCGGTGATGTGACGCGTCGCGTCACGACCGGCCGAGCTCAGGAGTGGACGATGTAGTGGAGGATCACGTCGTGGGTGTGTTTGGCCTTGTCCGAGCCACGCAGCAGGATCTCGTAGGTCCCGTGGGAGGTGTGGATCGCCACCGTCGTCTCCTCAGTGAAGCGACCGAAGACCGAGGCGTTCGAGGCGTAGGAGACGGCGGTGATCTTGTTGTAGGGCACCGAGGTCACGGCCACCTTGCCACCGGCGAAGGAGTTGTCCTGCAGGATCACGCGCATATTCGTCAGTCCGATGAAGCCGGTGCCGACGTCCTTGCCGTCATAGACCGCGAAGACCGTCTCGTCGGGCAGCAGGCTGCCCTGCACGATCGCTAGTTGGTCCTTCTTGTCGTAGTAGATCTCGTCGGCCACCATGCGCTCCTTCGCCTTGCCGTATGCCGCGCCCCACCGCGGGCGCGCACCCAAGGGTGGCACGCGGCATACGGTGTCGCCATGGGCAATATCGAGATTGTCACCGGCGACATCACCACGCAGAAAGTGGACGCCATCGTCAATGCGGCCAACTCCTCGTTGCTGGGCGGCGGCGGAGTCGACGGGGCCATCCATCGGGCGGCCGGGCCGGAGTTGCTGGCGGCCTGCCGGGAGTTGCGGGATTCGACGCTGCCGGACGGGCTTCCGCCCGGAGACGCGATCGCCACCCCGGGCTTCGCGCTGCCGGCCAAGTGGGTGATCCACACCGTTGGCCCGAATCGCCATGCGGGAGCGACGGATCCAGCCACTCTGCGCCGGTGCTTCACCAACAGCATCAGCGTGGCCCGGGGCATGGGGGCCCGCCGGATGGCCTTCCCGGCCGTGAGCGCAGGTGTCTACGGCTGGGCGATGGGGACGGTCGCCGAGCTGGGCTTGGCCGCCGCCGCGGAAGGCGTGAGTCGACGCGGTGGCATGGATCTGATCCGGTTCGTGCTCGTCAGCCCGGAGGCGGCCACCGTCTTCACCGAGACGGCCGACCGGCTGGGCATCGCGGCGCGCGGGTCTTCGGCTCGGCGACACTGACCCACGTCATGGTGCTGTCCCAACGACGAATGTCGTGCACGAGGTGCGTCCAGGCGCACCGTCTGCACGACAAGCACGTGCGCGCGGGTGCGCTTGACCGCGCCTGATGACCGACGAACGCGGGTGACCCGGCAGCACGCTGTAGCCGTGGGTCTCGGGGCGCCGAAAAGGGCGCGTCAGTGATCGCCTTGACCTTGGCCGTGCATCATCATCTGGCTCACCTGCGCGCCGCCGTGCACTCCTGCGCCCGACGGGACTCACTCACGTGCGAGCCAGGCCGACGCCACGTCGCCCGTCGTTCCTGCCGTGCCCCTTCCGCCGCCGGACCAGACGCGGACCTAAATCGTGAATATGCGGCATAGGTGCGTCCTTCGCTCGACATAGCGCAGTTGACCAGCACCATGGCACGGCGACCTGTGGACGCCCTGTCAGCGCCCCGTGAACCTCGGGGTGCCCGGCGGGCACACCGAGGCGCGGGGGTCAGCCCCACGTAACCTGCGCAGGGTCGCCCCCTGCCCTCCATCGCAGTCGGCCTGCGCGCGCCAGGCCGCGTAATGCAGCCGAGACCTACGGGCGGCCGTAGGTGACGCTGGAACTCCAGATCGCGCGCAGGCCCGAGGACAGGCCGGTGCGCGGCGAGTCGTACATCATGCCGTTGCCCGCGTAGATGCCCACGTGGTAGGCCGGGTAGCCGAAGAAGACCAGGTCACCGGGCTGCGGCGAACTGACCCGGGTGGTCGCGGCCTGCTGGCCGGCGGCGGTGCGGGGCAGGCTGATGCCGACCTTGGCGAAGATGTACATCGTGAAACCGGAGCAGTCGAAGCCGGCCGGGGTGGAGCCGCCGTAGACATACGGGATGCCCGACAGGCTCGCGGCAATCGCCAGCACGCCACCGGAAACGGGCGGCGGCGGGGCCTGGGGGGCCGGGTTGTCGGTCGTGCTGCCGCCGGCGTTGCTCGTGGCGGGAACGGTGGAGCGCGTGGTGGTCGTGCGGCTCGCAGCGGTCTGCGTGCGGGCGGCTACCGGGACAACAACGGGCTTGGGCTTCGGCTTGGCAACGGCCTTGACGCCGATGGTGCCGAACTTGGCGAGGACCGGACCGGCGGCCTTGGGCGCGGTCACGGCCGGGGCAGCGGCGGCGACCGTCTTGGCGGCGGGGGCGGCAGCGGGCGCGACCGGAGCGGCAGGCGCGGCGGAGGCGGTGGCGGCCATCGCCGAGACCAGCGCGGTCGTCGCGGCCAGAACCGCGCCGGCGCGCACGACGGCGTCGGTCGAGGAGTGGTTCTGGCTCTTGTTCTGCGCAATTCGGGCGCGGGCGGAATAGCGCCCCGAGGCAAGCTTCGGCACGGTGACCTCTCGACGCCTACGAGGTGAGCTGTCGGGTTCGGACGAGAGATGCTGTCCGGCCCGCCGGTCGAACCTGGCGGACTTCACCCCAAGGACGCAAGCGCCCGAAGGTGGGTCCCCCGCTCCTACCTGGCGGAATCTTCGGTCCGTGCACCTGGTGGTAGGACTCGGCGATCCAGGCGTTCGGGCGGCTCTGGGGGAGCCGCGAGACGAAACGGTACACACTCCCCCGCCATATGTCACGTTTCGATCACAGGGCGGTGACGGATCGGTGAGGAATACCACACCATGCTGTCTGCCGGCGCCACGCCGGTCAGCGGCGGCTCCCGGCGCTCACCACCACACCGCCTTTGGGGGTGTCCTACTGGGTCTGCACGAAGACGTGGTCGGCGATGTCCTCGGGCAACGAAACGCCCTCGGTGAAGTCGCGGGTGGCGCCCACCGCGAGCACTCGGCCGTCCTCGCGGCGGACGCGAATCGCCTCGCCGGGCCGCACGCCGGCCTCGGTGAGCAACTTCAGAGCCTCGTGGTCGATCTGGACCGGCTCGCCGATCTGGCGGACGGTGACATGGGCCTCGTCGCTGTCGGCGATGGCCGACATCGTCTCCAGCCCGGCCCGGAAGTCCTCGACGCTGGCCGCCTCGCCCAACTCGGCAAGCCCGGGGATCGGATTGCCATAGGGCGAGAGCAGGTCGTCACCGAGCAGGGCGATGATCCGGCGCTCGACCCGTTCGGAGATCACGTGCTCCCAGCGGCAGGCCTCGTCGTGGACGTACTCCCACTCCAAGCCGATGACGTCGACGAGCAGCCGTTCCGCCAGCCGATGCTTGCGCATCACGCGGGTCGCGCGCTGCCGACCGAGGTCGGTGAACTCGAGGTGCCGGTCACCGGCGATCGAGACCAGGCCATCGCGTTCCATGCGGGCGATGGTCTGCGAGACGGTGGGTCCGGAGTGGCCGAGGCGCTCGGCGATGCGGGCCCGCAGGGGCGGGATCCCTTCTTCGTCGAGTTCGAAGATGGTCTTGAGATACATCTCCGTGGTGTCGATCAGGTCACTCACGCGCGCCATCCTCTCATCGGCGGCGCCGATCGAGCGCGCTCACCCAATGGGCGATCCACGCCGTGCCCGCGAGCGCGAGCCCCCCGACGGCCAGGCTCGCGCTCGCCAACCCGGTGGCCGCGATGATGGCGCTGACGACGAGTGGGCCGCCACTCGCGCCGATGTCTCCGCACAGGCGCCAGCCCCCGAGATATTTCGCCCGGTGCACCACCGGGGCGGTGTCGGCACCGAGCGTCATCACGATGCCCGATCCCAGGCCGTTGCCGACGGCCATCAAGATGGTGACGGCGAGCAGGCCCGCCAGGCTGGCGGTCAGGGGGAGCACCAGGAAGCCCAGGGCCAGCAGTCCGGCGCACGGCACGGCCACCATCGCCCGCCCACGCCGGTCCATCACCCAGCCGGCCGGATAGAAGATGGCCACCTCGACCAGAGCCCCGATCGCGAAGACCATCGAGACCTGCGACGCGCTCAGGCCGATGTGCTCTCCCCAGAGCGGCAGCACGCTCAGTCGCACCGCCCGCAGCCCGTTGATCGTCATCGCCGAGGTCCCGAGGGTGGCCAGGACGCGCGTATGCCGGCGCAGCAGCGTCCACGTCGATGCCGGATCCGCGCGCCCCAGTTCGCGGGCCTCGTGACCGAGGTCGTCGACCCGGAGCACGAGCAGGAGCGCCGCCAGGGAGGCCAAGACGCTGGCCACGAAGGCGGCCCGAATCCCCCACTGGTGAATGACCGCCGTCCCGACCAGCGGGCCGATCACCATGCCGATCCGGTGGCTGCCGCCCAGCGTTGAGAGCGCCCGAGCGCGTAGGTGCTCCGGCACCGCGTCGATCATGAAACCCTGACGCGCCAGGAGGAAGACACTCCACGTCATCCCCGTGACGAAGGCCGCGGCCCCAAGGACGAGAACCGAGAGCGCCGACGCCGCGATGGCGGCCGTCAGCGCGCCACCGACCGAGGCGATGACCATCGCCCGCCGCTCGCCGATCCGCGCGATCATCGCCCCCGCGGGAAGGGAGGCGCACAGCTGGCCAACGCCGAGGAGCCCGGCAACCAGCGCGGCCTGCCCGACAGTGGCTCCGAGCTGGCGCGCCAAGAGCGGGACGATCGGGATGGCCGCGCCGTAGCCAATCCCCTCGAGGATCGTCGGCCCGTATGCCGCGACCGCCACCGAGCGCAGCCGGAAGTCCTCCCGGGGCGGGCTGGTGGTCATTCCAGCGAGCCTAGACATCCGCACCGACAACCCGCCGGTTCGCGCTCGGGTCGGCCCCCGCGTGGACAGTCAGGCGATGCGCACCGGCTCAACCGATGCGAACCGGTTCAAGCGCCGCGAACCGGGTGCACCGATGCACCCCTGGGCTCGGCGCTACACACCTGGTGCCTACGCCGCGGGCTCAGGGTTGTCGGCGCGAGATCGCCCAAGCGGCGGCGTCGGCCAGGCTGCCCTCGGCCACACGGGCATACACGATCCGGTCGTGCAGGCGATCGGGGCGCCCGGCCCAGAACTCGACCTCCTCAGGCACGATCCGGTAGCCGCCCCAGCGCGTCGGCACGGGCACATCGTCGGGCGAGCCGGTGTCCGGCCAGCGGGCCGCCAACTCGGCCGAGCGCGCCTCCAACGCGCTGCGCGAGGCGATGGGCGCGGACTGCTCCGACGCCCAGGCCGAGATCCGCGATCCCCAGGGCCGGGTGACGAAATAGTCGCGCACGAGCTCGTCCGGCAACTCCACCGCACGTCCGCGGAAGCGGATCGCCCGGAACATCGCCGGCCAGGTCAAGGTTGCAGCCACACCAGGATTGGCCGCGAGCTGGCGACCCTTGGCCGAATCCAGGTTGGTCACAAAACCCGGACCCTCCGGGGTAAGGAAGCGCATCAACACCGTCCGGACGTCCGGCAGCCCCACAGCGTCCACGGTGGCCACGGCCATCGCGGTCGGTTCGGGCACATCGCCGCGCTCAGCCGCCCGCGCGACGGCAGCGTCGATCCAGGCGGAGGCGACGGCATACGGATTGTCCGCGAGACCGCCGATGTCGACGGCGTCACCGGTGTAGGAGATGCGAGGAGCCAGCGGATCCGGTGCCATGGACCGAGCGTATGCCTGCGCCCCTTGCGGACGTGATGCCGCGAGTGTCGGCGGTGGCGTGCAGAATAGGCACGCCAACAGGCAACGGAACAGTCTGGGATGGGGTAGCCATGAGCGACAGCGACGTCAAGCACGGCCTCGAAGGGGTCATTGCGTTCGAATCCGAGATCGCGGAGCCCGATAAAGAAGGTGGCGCGCTGCGCTATCGCGGAGTCGACCTGAAGGACCTGGTCGGTCGCGTCAGTTTCGGCCAGGTGTGGGGTCTGCTGGTCGACAATGCGATGGATCCGGGGTTGCCGCCGGCCGAGCCCTTCCCGCTGCCCGTCCACACCGGCGACATCCGCGTCGATGTGCAATCGGCCCTGTGCCAGCTCGCGCCGCTGTGGGGCTTCCGCCCGCTTCTCGACATCACCCCCGAGCAGGCACGGGAAGACCTCGCGCGCGCCTCGGTGATGGCGATGTCCTTCATCGCGCAGTCCGCGCACGGCCTCGGCACACCCATGGTGCCGCAGAGCAGGGTCGATGAGGGCAAGACCATCGTCGAGCGGTTCATGATCCGGTGGCGCGGTGAGCCGGACCCCGCCCACGTCGAGGCGATCGACGCCTACTTCATCTCGGCCGCCGAGCACGGTATGAACGCGTCCACCTTCACCGCGCGGGTCATCGCCTCCACCGGTGCCGACGTCGCGGCGTGCCTGTCCGGTGCCGTCGGTGCCCTCTCCGGCCCGCTGCACGGGGGGGCGCCGTCGCGCGCGAAGCACATGATCGAAGGTGTGGAGCGCTCGGGCAACGCCGAGGAATACGTCAAGGGCGTCTTCGACCGCGGTGAGCGGTTGATGGGCTTCGGGCACCGCGTCTATCGCGCCTATGACCCGCGGGCCGCGGTCCTGCGTGACACCTGCAAGCGGCTCGGCGCCCCGCGCTACGAGGTGGCGGTCGAGTTGGAGAAGGCCGCCATCGCGGCCCTCGCCGAGCGCTATCCCGAGCGCAAGATGGAGACCAATGTCGACTACTGGGCGGCCGTGCTGCTCGACTTCGCCGACGTGCCGGGCGAGATGATGACGCCGCTCTTCGTCTCGGCGCGCACCGCGGGCTGGGCGGCGCACATCTTGGAGCAGAAGAGGACCGGCCGCCTGATCCGGCCGTCCTCGAAGTATGTCGGCCCGGGTCCCCGTCCGTTGGAGGACGTCCAAGGCTTCCGCGCGCACAGCTGACTCGAAGGCGATCGCACCGGCCAGGCGATGTGAATATCCCTGCGCCACAATGCCAACCGGCGCCTGCCCCGTTGGGGGCAGGCGCCGATTCGATTCGTTGCGGGGTGCTTCGCCTCGGTCCCCGCGACGTCTCGACGCGTTCGACCCCGCGCTCCGTGCGCGTCGGTCGCAGCTCGTCGAGTCGAGCCTCAGCGGCCGCGGTAGCCGGGCACCGGCGGGTTGAAGACGTCCAGCGTCCAGGCGTCGAACTTCTTCAGCCAGGTTTTGATGTGGGTCATGGCGAACCTCTTTCGGGAGTGATTGGTGTGCGTGTCCTTCGGGCACTTCCTTGTGACTCCTCCTCAATGGTGCGACTTTTGCTTCCATAACTCAAATGTGAAAAACGCAATTGATACATGCGCATGACGCATGCTTTAAGCCTCAGCGCGTTTATGGCATACGGCTGGGTCCGGCCGTCCCGGGTGGCGGGACGTGGCACCGGTCGTGGGGGCGGCTTTGTCAGACTTGAGCACGTGACTGCAGACCTGAGTGACCTCCGCCTTCCCGACGACCTGCGGCCGGCCGACGGCCGTTTCGGGTGCGGCCCGTCGAAGATCCGGCCCGAGCAGATGGCCGCGCTCGCCGAGATCGGGACCACCGTGCTGGGCACCTCCCACCGTCAGGCGCCCGTGAAGAACCTCGTCAAGGCCGTCCGCGAGGGCCTGGCCGAGCTCTTCCAACTCCCCGAGGGCTACGAGGTCGTCCTCGGCAATGGCGGCTCGACCGCGTTCTGGGATATCGCCGCTTTCGGCCTGATCCGCGAACGCAGCCAGCACCTGGCCTTCGGCGAGTTCTCGGCGAAGTTCGGCTCGGTCACCAAGGCCGCGCCCTTCCTCGGTGAGCCGACGATCCTCAAGGCGGACCCGGGGACGCTCGCCACGGCAACCGCCGAGGCGGGTGTGGACGCCTACGCCTGGCCCCACAACGAGACCTCGACGGGCGTCATGGCGCCGGTTCACCGGGTGCCCGGCGCCGACGACGACGCGCTCATCCTCATCGACGCCACCTCCGGCGCCGGCGGCCTGCCCGTCGAGATCGCCGAGACCGACGTCTATTACTTCGCGCCGCAGAAGTGTTTTGCCTCCGACGGTGGCCTGTGGCTCGCGCTCTTCTCCCCCGCCGCCCTGGCCCGGGTCGACGAGATCACCGCGAGCGGCCGCTGGGTGCCCGACTTCTTCAGCCTGCCCACGGCGATCGACAACTCGCGCAAGGAGCAGACCTACAACACGCCGGCCGTCGCGACTCTCGCGCTCATGGCCGAGCAGCTGCGCTGGATGAACGAGAACGGTGGCCTGGCCTTCACCACCGGCCGCACGGCCGACTCCTCCTCGCGCCTGTATGCCTGGGCGGAGGCGTCCGAGGTCGCCACCCCCTTCGTCGCCGAGCCGGCCGCTCGCTCGCAGGTCGTCGGGACCATCGACTTCGTCGACTCGGTGGACGCGGCAGCGATCGCCAAGGTGTTGCGCGCCAACGGAATCGTCGACACCGAGCCCTACCGCAAGCTCGGTCGCAACCAGTTGCGCATCGCGATGTTCCCGGCCGTCGACCCCGACGACATCACCCGGCTGACCGGCGCCATCGACTACATCCTCGAGCGCCTGTGACCCGAGCCGGGGCGAGCCTTCCCCGTCTCGGCTCAGGTCACAAGCCCGAGAGGGCGGAGGCGAGGACCAGGGCGACCATGCCGATCAGCACCACGAGCGTCACGATCCGGCGAAACCGCGGCGTCATCGTGCCGGCTCCGGGACCGGGCGGGTGACGGCCCGGGTCGAGATCTGCAGGTGCGGGCGGGCGGACGCGGTGAAAGTCACCCGGACATTCTCGCGCCGCCACAGGGAGATCGCGACCAGGAAGAGGGTGATCGCCAGCGCCAACGGCCCGATCCCGATCGTCCAACGAGCCCCGAAGGCGTCCCCGATCCACCCGATCAGGGGTGCGCCGAAGGGCGTACCGCCCATGAAGATCGCCATATAGAGCGCCATCACCCGGCCGCGCATCTCCGGCGCGGTCCGCAACTGCACCATCGCGTTCGCCGTCGTCAATGCGGTCAAGGCGGCGAGACCGACGGGGATCAGCGTGAGGGCGAACACGGCATACGTCGGGGCGAGCGAAGCGGCCGCGGCCGAGACGGTGAACAACGCCATGGACACCACGAGGTGCCGCAGTCGGGGGTTCGCGCGCCGCGCCGAAAGCAGGGCGGCGGCGAGCGAACCGATCGCCATGATCGAGCCGAGCAGCCCGAACTCGGTCGGCCCCTTGCCGAAGATCTTGGTCGCCATCAGTGCCATGGTGATCTGGAAGTTCATCCCGAAGGTGCCGAGGACGAACACCAGCCCCATGACCAGCTTCAGATCCGGCCGTCCCCGCACATAGGCCAGCCCCTCCCGGATCGATCCCTTCCCCCGGGTGACGGGTGCGGGGGTCAGGGCCGCCGGGTCGAGGCGTGTCAGAGCAAGGAGGACCGCACCAAAGGTCGCGCTATTGATCAGCAAGCCGACACCGGTGCCCCAGGCCGCGATGACCAGGCCGGCGGCTGCCGGGCCGATCAGGCGGCCGGCGTTGAACGAGGCACTGTTGAGGGCAACGGCATTGGCCAAGCGCGCGGTAGGCACCATCTCCGAGACGAAGGCCTGCCGCGCCGGATTGTCGAAGGCCGTCGCGATGCCCTGCAGCAGCGCAAGCACATAGACCTGCCACAGTTGCGCCCAGCCGAACACCACGAGCAGCCCGGTGACCAGTGAAACCAGCCCGAGCGCGGTCTGGGTGACCATCAGCAGGGCTCGCTTGGGGAAACGGTCGACGACCGCGCCCGCCCACGGCGCGAGCAACAGGAAGGGCAAGAACTGCAGGCCGGTGACGATCCCGAGCGCGCTCGCCGAGTGCCGCGTCAGGTCGACCAGCACCAGCCAGTCCTGCGCGACGCGCGCCATCCAGGTGCCGATATTGGAGACGAGTGCGCCGAAAAAGTAGATCCGGTAGTTGCGGATGGCCAGAGAGTGGAAGGTCGGACTCATCCGGCCCCGCCCGTATGCCGTGCCCGCCGCCCGTTTGGGGCCCGCGCTCACGCCTGGGCCACCTTGTGCAGGATGGCGCTCGCCTGCCGCAGGACCTCGCGCTCCTCGGGCGTCAGATTGCCCACGCGCGAGGACATCCAGCCGTCGCGGGCGGCGCGGATCGTGGCGACCTGGGCAGCGCCCTCGGGGGTGAGCGAGAGGATCACGCAGCGCCCGTCGTCGGGGTCGGCGGCCCGGGCGACCAGGCCGCGCTCGACCAGGCCGTTGGTGGTCCGGGTCATGCTCGGCGCGGAGACCTTCTCGATGTCGGCGAGTTCGCGCGGCGTGCGGGGGTGCTCGCCGAGCCGCACGAGGACCGAGAACTGATGCGGCGCAAGCGAACTGCCGCTCTCGAACCGGACTCGGCGGGAGATACGCATGCACGCCAGGCGGATCTCGGTGGCGAGTTCGGCGATGGCCGCGTCGGTCGGCATGAACCTTAGCTTAGCTCATTACCTTTGCTAACTAAATGCCGCGTTGAGTCAGCCGCCGCGCCCGCTTGCTCGGGTCGCGCGTGCTTGCGCGGGTCGCGCGTGCTTGCGCGGGTCGCGCGTGCTTGCGCGGGTCGCGCGTGCTTGCGCGGGTCGCGCCTGGGCGTAGGGGTCGGCGGTTCGAACCGCCGACCCCTACGCAGAGCGCCGGACCGTGCACGACCCGGCGGCTCAGGGCCCTGGATCAGCCGACCCCGAGCAGCGACTTGACGGGGTCGATCGCGAAGTAGAGAACGAACAACGCAGCCGTGACCCACATCAGCGGGTGGATCTCGGCGATCTTGCCCTTGGCCAGCTTGATCAGCACATAGACCACGAAGCCCGCACCGATACCGACGGTGATCGAGTAGGTGAAGGGCATCAGCACGATCGTCAAGAACGCGGGGATCGCGATCTCCAGGTCGTCCCAGTCGATCTCGCGCACCTGCTGCATCATCAAGAACCCAACGACGACCAGGGCGGGGGTGGCCGCCTCATACGGCACGACCGCAACGAGCGGCGCGAGGAAGGTAGCGAGCAGGAAGAGCACGCCGGTGACCACCGAGGCCAGCCCGGTCCGCGCTCCCTCGCCGACGCCCGACGCCGATTCGATATAGGACGTATTCGACGACACCGCCGCCGCGCCGCCGGCCATGGCCGCCACCGAGTCGACGATCAGGATGCGCTCAGAGTTGGGCGGCACGCCTTCGGCGTCGTTCAGGCCCGCTTCGGCGCCGATGGCGACCATCGTGCCCATGGTGTCGAAGAAGTCCGCGAGCAGGAGCGTGAAGATCAGCAGGACCGCCGAGATCACGCCGATGGCCTTGAAGGATCCCAGCAGGTTGAAGTCGCCCAGCAGTCCGAAGTCCGGGGTGCTCGCGACCGAGCTCGGAAGTTTCGGGACGTTCAAGCCCCAGCCGGTCGGGTTGACCAGTTCGCCCTTGTCGTTCTTCTGCGCGCCGATCTTGCCGATCGACTCCACGATGATCGCCAGCACGGTGGCGGACAGGATGCCGTAGAGGATCGCGCCGCGCACCTTGCGCACCAGCAGGACGACGGTGATGAACAGGCCAAGCACAAAGACGAGCAGCGGCCAGCCGACGAGGAAGCCACCGACGCCGAGCTCACCCAGCGGACCGCCAAAAGACTTGCGCACGAAGCCTGCGTCGACGAAGCCGATGACGGCGATGAACAGGCCGATGCCGACCGAGATCGCCGTCTTCAACTGCGGCGGCACGGCGTGGAAAACCGCCTGCCGGAAGCCGGTCAACACCAGGATCGTGATGATCAGGCCTTCGATGACCACCAGGCCCATGGCGTCCGCCCACGTCATCTCGGGCAGCTTGGCGATGCCGAAGGTGACGAAGGCATTGAGGCCGAGGCCCGTGGCGAGCGCGAGCGGGAAGTTCGCGACCACGCCCATCAAGATGGTCATCACGCCCGCGACCAGGGCCGTCGTCGCCGCCACCATGGCCAAATTGGGGGCCGCGCCGCCGCCGAGGAATTTGCCGGTCGAGTCGGTCTGCGTGCCGATGATCAGCGGGTTGAGGACGACGATGTACGCCATCGTGAAGAAGGTAGCCAGGCCACCACGGAGTTCGCGCGCGACGGTCGACCCGCGCGCAGTGATCTGGAAGAAGCCGTCGAGGCCGCCGGCTGCGGGGGGCGGCGGGGTGCGCCGGTCCCGGACTTGGGGGTTCGCCATGGCGCGCATGGTATTCAACGGTGCAGGTGAGCCGGTCGGTAGGCTCAGGCTGTGAGCACGCTACGCCACGACAACGGCCTCGCCCCGACCGCGCCGGAGCCGATCGCCTTCCGGATGGACCGGATCGTCCTGATCGGGATCGGCGTCTGGGTGCTCGCCCTCGTCGCGACCCTGACCATCCCCGCGCTGCGCGACGGCGACCGCGCGTGGTGGAAGTGGGCGTCCCTCACCGGCATCGCACTGGGCGCGCTCGGCTATATCTACGTGCGCCGCGGCCGCGGGAATGCCGCCGACGCCCATGGCTCCGCCCCCGCCAACCCGCAGGACTACTACTGACCGTCGGCTCGGACCGTAGGCTCGCGTTCGTGGCCGCCCTGACCCTTCTGCCGTATGCCGAGTCCGACCTGCCGGACTTCGCTCCCGTCTTCCGGGCGATCGTCGATGCCGGTGAGACCTACGCCTACCCGACGGGGCTGTCCGACACCGCGATCCAGGCTCTGTGGTGGGAGGCACCGCCCGGGCATACGGTCATCGCCCGCGACGCCGGCGGGCGCTTCCTCGGCAGCGCCAAGATGGGGGCGAACCGCCCGTCCCGGGGTGCGCATATCGGCACCGCGAGCTTCATGGTCGCCGACGCCGCCCGCGGCCTCGGGGTCGGCCGGGCGTTGCTGGACTATGTGATCGACTGGCATCGCCGCGCAGGTTTCGCCGGGATCCAGTTCAACGCCGTTGTCGAGACCAACACCGCGGCGGTGCGCCTGTGGCAGTCGGCCGGCTTCGCGATCATCGGCACGGTGCCGGGTGCCTTCGACTCGCGCGCCCACGGCCGGGTCGGCCTGCACGTGATGTTCCTGAAGCTGACCTGAGCCGCGCGTTAGGGGGTCAGGACCGCCTGCTGGACCAGCGCGGCATACGTCTTGATGCCGGCGGTCGTCATGTGGACGCCGTCGGTGTTGACGTACTCAGGGTGCCCGTCCGAGACGGCCGCCCAATCCGCGAGGTGCACGCGCGGGCGGGCGGCGGCGACGGCCCGCACGGTCGCGACATTGGGAGCCATCCAGGGGCGTGGCACGCGGGGGGTCACCAGCACCACAGTCGCGGCCGCGGGGATCGCGTCGATAGCGGCGATCAGTTGCGACTTGTCGATGATCCCGTTGTTGCCGGTGTGGATGAGCACGACATCCTCTGGCAGCGTGGGCGCCTCGCGCAGCAACTCGGGCAGCAGCGTCCACGACTGCTCACCGATCTGGGCGCGCAGGACCACATCGGCGAAGATCTTGCGCAGCCGGGGCGTGGCCCCCAACGCGACCGAGTCGCCGTAGACCGCCATCGTCAGCGTGCCGGTTGCGCCCGGACGAATCTTCAGCGGCGGCGTGGTCGCGGACCCGGTGGCCGTAGGCGTGGAGGGCGTCACGGAGGGGAGAACGAGATGGGCCGGCGCGGCACTCGTCGTCGGGGTGAATGCGGCGGCGGCCACCGTGAGCACGGTCAGTGAGGCGAGCCCGCCGGTGACCAAGCCGGTCGCGGGCAGGCGCCAGACCTGCCAATCCCGCAGCCGTCGCCAGGCCCCCCGGATGCCGTAGCGCCGGGTCGGCGTCTCGACGAAGCGATAGCACAGCTCGGAGACGACGCCGAGTAGGGCGAGTCGCAGCACCAGATTCGCCGCGCCGGTGAGCGGCACATCGAGAGTCGGCCGGGTGAAGACAAAGACCGGCCAGTGCCACAGATAGAGCCCGTATGACCGCTTCCCCACCGCCGCGAGCGGCGGTGCGTCGAGCAGCCGGCCCAGCGGGCCGGGGCGGCTCGCCGCGGCGACCAGCAGCGCAACCACGGCGGCGAAGGCGACGAATCCGAAGCGGTAGAGCGGCACCGACCAGGAGTCGAGCGCAGCATACGCCCAGATGACGGCGGCGAGCGCGGCGACGCCGGCGAACGTCATACCGGCACGGGCGGGTGAGAGCGGTGGGCGGGCGCGGGTGAAGCCGCGTCCGCCACGCCACACCGCGAGCGCGGAGCCGATCAGGACGGCGCTCGCGTGCGAGTCGGTGCCGAAGTAGTAGCGCGACGGGTCCGCGGTCATCGGTGCGCCGGAGGCGTGGGTGCCCAGGCCCATGACCAGTCCCGACGCGGCGGCCAGCAGCAGGGCGACGGCGAGCAGGCGCGTGCGCCGGGCGGCCACCGTCGCGGCGCTGGCGAGGACCACAGCGACGATGAGCGGCCAGAGCAGATAGAACTGCTCCTCCACGGCCAGGGACCACAGGTGCTGCAGGGCCGGCGGGCGCCCGGAGGCCTCGAAATAGGAGCGCTGGTGCAGGACGTACCACCAGTTGGAGGTATAGGTGGCGGCCGCCGCGAGATCGCCGAGGTAGCTGCGCAGATGGTCCCGGTCGAGGATGAGCTCGGCGATCGTCGTGGCGGCGAGCGTGGCCGCGAGTGCTGGCAGCAAGCGGCGCGCCCGGGCCTGCCAGAAGTGCCGCAGATCGACGCGGCCGTGGAAGGAGCGGGCCCACACCTGCGAGGTGATCAGATAGCCACTGATGACGAAGAAGACGTCGACCCCGAGGAAACCGCCCGGCAGCCAGGGCAGGTCGAGGTGGAAGAGGATGACGGCGATGACCGCGACGGCGCGCAACCCGTCGAGCCCGGCCACCTTGGGCAGCCTGGTCCGCGTGGCTCCAGCGAGGGCCCGTACAGGCGCTAGCGCGCCGACCTGGGTGCGGGCAGCGTCGATGGCGTGATCCCCTCTCGCGCGTGGAACTCGACCACTATGGGGCCGCGGCCGGGCGAAGAGTGGGAAGCCACACCGCTGGCGCAGGGTGAAATATGCACGTCTGACCAGGTCAGGCCCACAGCCAGGCCTTAGGGGAGCCGGCAGCCACGCCGGACGATGATCCCTGCGCCGAGGTCGTCAGAAACTCGGTGGCGCGAGGCGGGACTGTCCGACGAGGTCAGGGATCGCCGGGCGGCGATCAGAGCTCGTCGACAGTGAACTCGTCGACGATCGGCTCGGGGATGCGATCGGGCTCCGGCCGGTCCATGTCGGTCTCCGAGTGCGCCCCGCACCCGTGGTCGCGGCTGACGACGGTGCCGTCGGAGGGCGACCATGCGTTGGCGCAGATCCCGAACACCGCACGGAGCGTGCCGGCCAGGGGCACGTAGTAGCCGCACGACGCGCAGTGCGCGGGCGCCTTGACGGCGACCGGGGCGGCCGGGCCGTGCGCCCCTTCGTACCAGCGCTGAGCGGCCCGGTCGCGCCCCTCGGGCGAGAGCACGCGGGGTCGGCCCAGGCCGAGCTCCCACAGCGCCACCGCGTCGACGTCCTCCTCGCCGGTCGCCTCGAAACCCTGCTCCAGACAGGGATCGTCGGCGACGAAGGGGGTGATATCGCCGGGTCCGATGTCCCCGGGAGCCAGCCGATCGGCATACGGCAACCAGGCGGGGGCCAGCAGGGCACCGTCGGTGGGCAGCAGCGAGGACTCGCAGACGGTCGCGACCTTCGCGCGCGGGGCGCGCGCGACCGAGACCGCCCACTGCCAGCCCGGATAGGCCGCAGCGAGGCAATCGAAGTAGTGCACCGCGAGGCGATCGGCCAGCATCGCGACGCCGCGGTGCTCTCCGATCGTGCCCGGCTCAGCGGCTTCGGTCAGCGCCGCCAGCGCGACGTCGGCAGCACCGACGAGCACGGCATCCGGCTTGACCGCGGCAACCATCAAGGCTCGAGATCCGCCGCGACGGCGCGCAGGACCTGCGCCACCTTGGTCGCGATGCCCTTGTCGGGGTAGTGGCCCTTGCGCAGGCTGGTGGAGACCTTGTCGAGCAACTGCATGACGTCCTCGACGATGACGACCATGTCCTCGGTGGGCTTGCGGTCGCGTTCGCGACGGTTGGCCTGCACGCTGGGAGCGGGCTCCAGGACGTGGACGGCCATCGCCTGGGCACCCTTGCGGCCGGTGGCGACGCCGAACTCGATGCGTGTGCCCGCCTTGATCGTGGTCAGCCCCGCGGGCAGCGCATTGGCGTGAAGGAAGACGTCCTCGCCCTCGTCCGCGTCGATGAAGCCGAAACCCTTGTCGGCGTCATACCACTTGACCTTGCCAGTAGGCACCGTGCACCTCGTGAAGTCGTACTGAACGGGCGCGCCGATGCGCGCCCGCTGTGCTAAGGCTAACGCGCCCCGCGCCCGGCGCGCACCGCGTTATGCCCGCAGGTGGGCGGTGATGCCCCACTCCGCGGCCCAGCTCGAGCCGGGCGCGATCCAGGCCAGGTCGGTTCCGGAGTTGAAGGCGTCGGCCGGGCAGGACATCGGCTCGATGGCGATCCCGGGCGGATAGGGGCCATCGAGCGGCAGCGTGACCTTTTCGTCGAACACCTGCGCCCACGGGAGTTCTTGGCTGCCCCAGACCTCGACCCGGCCGGCGGGGACGCCGTCGACGGTGATCCGCCACCGCTCGCCGTCGCGCGCGAAATCGGTGTATGCCGTGTCCAACCCCACCGCGCCCAGCGCACCGCCCGTCCGGAAGTCGTAGGCCGTTCCCTCCACGGGGACGGAAGCCACCGGAAGCAAGCGTTCGGGATCGACCGTCAGATACGACTCGGCCGGCAGGGTGAGCGTGACGTCGCCGGGCGCGGCGCCGCCGGTCGCGACATACGGGTGGGCGGCGAAGCCGAAGGGCACCGGCTCCTCGCCCGGGTTATGGGCGTGGACGCGGACGGTCAGCCCCTCCGGGCCGAGGCGATAGACCAGGCCGAGGTCGAGATACCAGGGCCAGCCGGGCTGGGGGTGGAGGCGATAGCGGACCTCGACGCTGTCCGCGGTCTGGGCCACGAGTTCCCAATTGACCCAGCGGACGAGGCCGTGGCTGGCATTGTGGCGGGCCACCTCGCTGATCGGCAGTTGCTGGTCGGCCCCGCCGAGGTGATAGCGACCGTCGCGGATGCGGTTGGGCCAGGGCAGGAGCACCTGACCCCGGCCGTGGGCGCACATCTGCTCAGTGACATAGCCGGCGACCACGGGGATCTCGCCGACGTCATAGGTGCGCAGGCCCCCGCCCACCTCGACGACGATTGCGCGCTGGTCGCCGTGGGAGATCAGCCACTGGGCGCCCGATGGGCTCGGTGCGGTCATGCCCTGATCGTGCCAGGTCACTTATCCTGGCGTCACCCACCCAGGAGCCCGCCATGACCGACCCGACCCGCCCGCTGCCCGATCTCGGCGCGCCCCGGTCGCGTGTCCAGGACGCCCCGCCCGGGCGGTATGTCCCGCCGCCGGGCACCCCTGATCCCGCGGCCACGCCCTATCCGTCGAGCCCCTATGGCCCCGCGGGCGGCGCGAACCCGTATGCCGTCGGCTCAGCGAGCGGGCAACCCACCGCCGCGCCGAATCCCTATGCCGTGCATCAGGATCCGTCCGCCCTAGGTGCGTATGCCGCCGGGCACTCGAACGGCTCCGCGATCACCTTGGTTGTGCTCTCGGCACTGTGCATCTTCCCGCTCGCCCTCATCACCCAGATCCCCGCGCTCGTCCTGGGGATCATGTCGCTGGCCGCCGGGCGGGCCGAACCGGCGCGCGCGGCGCGCCTGGCACGGGCCGGCTGGTGGGCCTTCGCCGGTGGCCTCGTGCTGATCGTCGTGCTCGCGCTGGTCATGCTCGCGGCTCTGATCGGCCTGATCACCGCCTTCCTCGGCCTCCTCGCCGGCTGACGCTGGTATTCACCGCTGCCCTCGAGCACATTTCTCCTGGCATTCGGTATCAGGTGGAGGTCGAAGTACTCCCTAGTCGGTGACGCACCCCACGATCGACAGGAGCACACCATGCGCGCGACCTCACTCGCCGTGGCCAGCCTGGCCGCTGGTTGCCTCGCCACCCTGACCGCCCCGGCCCAGGCCGCCTATCCCGGCACCAACGGCCGAATCGCGGTCGAGACCAACTCAGCCATGTTCACCATCGCCGCCAAGGGCGGCAGCATGGTCTCGCTCGGCCCAGGCACCGGCCCGCGCTGGTCGCCGGACGGCGCCAAGCTCGCCTTCGCCTACCGCGGCGCGATCTGGACGATGAACGCCAACGGCACCGGCCGGATCAAGATCACCTCAGGCACCGGCCATGACGTCAACCCGACGTGGTCCCCCGACGGCAAACGCATCGCCTTTTCGCGCTCGGTCACCGGTTCGAAGACCGGGCGGTCACTGGCCGTCGTCACCGTTGCCACCAAGGCCGTTGCCGCCCTCACCGCGAAGAACGACGGGTGCGCCTTCGACCCGACCTGGGCCAAGACCGGACGCTATGTCGTCTACATTGACCAGTGCCCGACCGGTTCGGATTCCACGGACACGATCCGCAAGGTCGACACAACAACCGGTGCCGTCAGCACCATCGTGCCGGTCACGGGGGTGGCGGCCTTCGGCGGCAAGTGGGCGCACTACAGCGGTCGCGCCGACGTCCTGGCCAGCGGGACGAAGATCCTCTGGTACGGGTACGACACCGACACCTACGAGACCTCTCTCGTGACCAGTGACCTAGCCGGCGGCAGCGTGACGTATGTGTCCGGGACGGACGCCGAGTTCGCCTCGGGCGACCCCGCCGCGTCGCCGGACGGGAAGTTGGCCGTCAGTGGCTACGGGTATGACGTTTCCTCAGTCGAGTCTTTCTGTCTGTCCTCGGGCTGCACCGGGACATTCGACTGGGACATCCCCAGCGGCGCCTGGGCGACCTCGGTGGATTGGCAGCCCCTGCACTGAACCGGGCCCCAGCACCGGGCCGGCGGATGACTGCTACCGGCGGTGGTCGCCGGGCCCGGCGCATGGCGCATCGGCATCGCGCCGCGATCGCGCCACGGGGCTGCCGGGTAGGACGGCTCTTGAGCCGGCATACAGCCAACTCCCAGGTTGAGTTGTCAATCTCGAAAGCATGAGCACAGGGGAACCCGAGGCACGGCTGCTCGTCGTCGAGGACGAGCCCAACATCCGCGAGTTGCTGGCGACCTCGCTGCAGTTCGCCGGGTTCGAGGTGGTCACCGCGGGCGACGGCCGGGCTGGCGTCCGCGCGGCCGCGGAGCACGATCCCGACCTCGTCGTTCTCGACGTGATGCTCCCTGACATGGACGGCTTCGAGGTCACCCGCAAGCTGCGCGAGAGCGGCCGGCGGGCACCGATCGTCTTCGTCACCGCCCGCGACAGCGTCGATGACAAGATCAAGGGCCTGACCGTCGGCGGCGACGACTATGTCACCAAGCCCTTCAGCCTCGAGGAGGTCGTCGCCCGCATCCGCGCGGTGCTGCGGCGCACCCGCGGCGAGGTCGACGAGGGCGCCGTGTTGCGCTTCGAGGATCTCGAGATCGACGAGGACACCCACGACGTGCGGCGTGCGGGCCGGCCCATCGACACCTCGCCGACCGAGTACAAGCTGCTGCGCTATCTGATGCTCAATCCCAACCGGGTGCTGTCGAAGGCGCAGATCCTCGACCACGTCTGGGACTACGACTTCCGGGGCGAGTCCGGCATCGTGGAGTCCTATATCTCCTACTTGCGCAAGAAGATCGACACCGACGGCCTGCCGCCCCTGATCCACACCAAGCGTGGGGTCGGTTACGTCCTGCGCAAGCCGCCGGCGTGAGCCAGGACCTCGCGAGCACCGAGCCCGCGCCGGGCGCCCCCTCCGTCCCCGACCGCGCCCAGGCGTGGCTGCGAAGGGTGCCCACGCTCCTGCACCGCACCTCGCTGCGCGCCCGGCTCATCGCGGTCACCCTCTGCCTGCTGGTGGTGGCGCTCGCCTTGTCGAGCTCGGTGATGGGCTATCTCATGCGGCGCGAGCTGATCGCCCGCGTCGATGACAACCTGCGCCGCAGCTCGACCTCGGTGGCCAACCAGGCCCTGAACCAGCTACTCGCCAATCGCGAGACGATCCGGCTGCCCAGCGTGTATGCCGTGGTGATCTTTCCGCAGTCCGGCACCGGGGCGATCAAGATCCCCGCCACCGATGTCGACGCCGTGCCCGCGCTGTCCGCCATGACCCTGGCCGACCCCAGAGTCGACAACGGCGAGGCCTTCACTTTGGGCACGGCAGGGTCAGACCTGTTGTGGCGCGGCGTCGCCCGCGCGCTGGACGACGGCACCGCGGTAGTCGTCGTCGCGCAACCGCTCAAGGACGTCTCGACCACGCTGAAGCGCTTCGCCTTGCTCGCTGCCTTGATCTCGCTGGCGACGCTGGCGGCCTTCGCGCTCGTCGGCTGGCTGGCGGTGCGCCGGGCCTTCCGGCCGCTGACCGAGATCGAGAACACCGCGAGGGCGATCTCCGCCGGCGATCTGAGCCGCCGGATACCGACGACCGATGCTCCAGAAGAGGTGGCGTCCTTGTCCACCTCTCTCAACGCGATGCTGACCCATGTCGAGGAGTCCTTCGCCGTGCGCGAGGCATCGGAAGAACGGATGCGCCAGTTCGTCGCGGACGCCTCCCACGAGTTGCGCACACCCTTGGCGACCGTGCGGGGGTATGCCGAGTTGTATCGCCAGGGTGCTGTGCCCGAGCAGGCGCTCCCCTCGACAATCGGACGGATCGAGGGCGAGGCCTCCCGGATGGCTCACTTGGTCGACGACCTGCTGCTGCTTGCTCGCCTCGATGAGGAGCGGCCATTGGAGAAGACGCCCTTCGATGTGACTGTGGTCGCGGCCGAGGCGGTCCAGGCGGCCCGCGTACGCGACCCGGCCCGGCACATCACGCTCACCGGACTCAGCGGTGCGCTGACACCGCTGGAGTTGCAGGGTGAGGAAGCCGGGATGCACCAAGTGCTCGGCAACCTGCTGACCAATGCGATCAGGCATACGCCCGCGGGGACGCCCATTGACGTGGCGGTGGGACGCAGCGCGTCCGGTGTTGTCATCGAGGTCCGCGATCACGGTCACGGGATCGACGAGGCCGCGAGGTCACGGATCTTCGAGCGCTTCTATCGCGTCGACTCCGCCCGCACCCGCGCGAGCGGTGGCACGGGCCTCGGACTGGCCATCGTCGCGGCGATCGTGGCCCGCCACGGCGGGCGCGTCGGAATCGCGACGACCCCCGGCGGCGGGGCGACCTTCATCGTGGAACTGCCCGCGCCCACATACTCAGGCAACTCCCAGGCGTAGCCCAGCATCGTCCGAAGTTGACCTACTTAACTGGTCATCACCACCAAGGACGACAGGAGCGCCACGATGACGCAACCGGGCACGCCGACGGGATCGACCACCCCTCCGACCACGTCGCCTGCGCCAGCCGAGACCGACCACCCCATCTCCGAACCCACGGCTCCGCTGTGGTTCGGCGACCGGTCCGGCCAGCGCTACCCGGGCGCGACGGCGCCCACTCCCCCGTCCTGGGCCGGTTCCGGCCCGGCGGCGCCCCCGACGACCCCTCCCTCCTCCCAATCGTCGGGGGCCCGCCGCGTCTGGCCGGCCGTGTTGACGGCATCGCTCCTGTCCGCCGCCTTGGCGAGCGGCGGGACGTATGCCACAGTGCGCGCGGCGGACGGCAATGCGACCTCCCCTTCCACAGCGTCGTCCGCCGCCAGCCCCGCCGGCTCGTCCGCGGGCGCCCAGCAGATCCGCCAGGTCAACCCCAATGCGCCTGACTGGACCGCAACCGCAGCCACCGTGACCCCGAGCGTGGTCGCGATCAGCCTGCAGGTGCAGGGCGGTTCGGCGCAGGGTTCGGGCGTCGTCATCGACTCCTCGGGCCACATCCTGACCAACAACCACGTCGTCGACGGCGCGGTCGAAGGCACCATCGAGGTCACGCTGGCCGATGGCCGCAAGTACCCCGCGACAGTCGCTGGCACCGACCCGTCGACGGATCTGGCAGTCATCACCGTCAAGAACCCGCCGAGCGACATGAAAGCGATCGCCATGGGCGACTCCGACGCCCTTAAGGTCGGCGACCCAGTGATGGCTGTCGGCAACCCGCTGGGCCTGGCCTCCACCGTCACGACGGGCATCGTCAGCGCCCTCAACCGGCCGGTGACGACGGGTGACTCGCAGGCGCAGTACGGGCAGCAGCAGACCGAGCCGGTCTATACCAACGCCATTCAGACTTCGGCCGCAATCAACCCCGGCAACTCCGGTGGGGCGCTCGTCGACGCCAACGGCAAGCTCATCGGCATCAATTCATCCATCGCCAGCACCGGCTCGAACTCGGGCAATATCGGTATCGGCTTCGCCATCCCGGTGGTGGAGGCGCAGGCGATCGCCACGCAGCTGATCGCGAGCGGCAAGGCCCAGCACGCCTACCTCGGCGTCACGCTGCGCGATGGCGAGGCGACCGACGGCTCCTCGACGCGGGCCGGCGCCCAGGTCGGCGAGGTCTCGCCCAACACTCCGGCGCAGGCGGCCGGACTCCGGGCCGGCGATGTGGTCATCGCGGTCGACGGCACCCCGGTGGAGTCGCGCGACTCGCTGATCGCCAAGATTCGCGCCGAGCAAGTCGGCAGCACGGTCAAGCTGACGGTCATCCGCGGCGGCGCTCGCCAGGACGTGTCGGTCACCCTGGCCGTTCGCCCCGCGACGGCCGGCTGACCCCCGAAGCGTTTTTTCCCTCCCACGGCGGGGGCACCTCGAAGGCGGTCGAGGTGCCCCCGCCCCTTCATGGTTGGCGCTGGGCGGCTTTCCCGCCCGATGCCGCAATCCCCTTGTTCGCACGGGGAAGGGCTTCCGTTGCGGACAAGGGGTTTGTCGTGCGCATGGGTGGCCAGGTCGGTCAGGACGCCGGTATGCCGCCTGGCACCGTCCCAGTCGGCCCGGTCCCGGTCGTCGGGTCGCGTCACCGCTCGTCAATGAAGTCCTCGAGCTTGTCGATCGAATGCGCCTGATCCGGGTTGGCGCGTGCGTAGTCCTTCGCCTGGGTCACCGCGTCCCCCACATTCGGGGCGCCGAATTGGTTCGGACTCTCGGACATTGCTGCCTCCTCACATCAGCCGGGGCTGTCCCCGGCCGGAACCCCCGCCGTTTCGTCCACCCTGGCACGCCGGCGACGCCGACTCGGGCGAAGAGGCTCGGTGACCTTTGCGGCCGGTCGCTCACCCCGGCCTTTTATCGCGGACGCCCGGCGGGACCACCGGGGTCCAGGGTTGGGACCAGATCCGACGCCACCGACCCGGCCCCCGCCCTGGCGAGATCACGGTCCGAGCCCGGCCGGAACTCCCGGCGACCTGTCCGACGCGCAAACCACTTGCCCCGGGCGGCTGCAGACGGCAGGCTAGATCCTCGTGCCTGAAATCGACCTTCTCCATGAACAGGCGCACCTCGCGGCAGCACGAACCGCGCTGGCCCGCATGCGCGAACGCACCGAAGCGATCGAGGTCAACGCGGCCGACCCGATCGCCGCCGCCTACTTGGCCCGCACCCTCTATTACCGCGCTGCCGCACTCGCCGACGACCCCGGGACGGCGCTCTTCTTCGGGCGACTCGACACCGCCGACGCCGACCGGTGGTACATCGGCCGACGCCACGTCAGCGACGAGGCCGGCGACCCCATGGTCATCGACTGGCGCGCCGCCGTCTCGACTGCCTTCTACCGGGCTACTCGCGCGGAACCGATGGGCATCACCCTGCGCCGACGCTTCGGCATCGCGGGGGGCGAGATCACGGCATACGAGGATGAACACCTCACCGATGCCGCCGAGCCCGAGTCGCGCAGCGCGATCCTCGCGGCCGAGATCGAGCGGCCCCGCGTCGGCCCGATGCGCGACATCGTCAGCACTATCCAGCCCGAGCAGGACGAGATCGTGCGCGCCGACGCCGACACGACCGTCTGCGTGCAGGGTGCCCCGGGGACCGGCAAGACCGCGGTGGGCCTGCATCGGGCGGCGTGGCTGCTCTACGCCCACCGCGATCGCCTTGCGCGCCAAGGAGTTTTGGTCATCGGCCCTAACCGCGCCTTCCTCGATCACATCGGGGCGGTCCTCCCCGCGCTCGGCGAGGTGCGGGTCGGGCATACGACCATCGCGGACCTCGTCGCGAGCCGGCCCGCGCGCGCGACCGAGGCGCCGCGGGTAGCCGCGCTCAAAGGCGACGCCCGGCTCGCGGAGGTGCTCCGGCGCGCCGTCTGGGCGGCCGTGGCGACACCGAGTCAGGCCCTGGTCGTCCCACGCGGCGCCCGCAGATGGCGGGTGCCGGCCTACGACGTCGCCGATGTCATGGACGAATTGCGCTCTCGCGGAGCGAGATTCCACGCGGCTCGGGCGATGTTCCCGCAACGGCTGGCGCATCACGTCCTGCTCGCGATGGAGCGGGCCGGCGAGAGCCCCGACGACCGCGTCCACGACTCCGTCGCCCGCAACCCTGCGGTCAAGTCCTATGTCGCGGCGCACTGGCCGACCCTCGACCCGGCCAAGGTCCTGCATCGACTTCTCAGCGATCCCGGGGCCCTGTCAGCTGCGGCAGACGGGGTTCTCTCGGTCGACGAGCAGCGAATGCTGTTGTGGGACAAGCCACCTCGTACCGCCGGCTCCGCCAAGTGGACCACCGCAGATTTGGTGCTCGTTGACGAGCTCACCGACCTGCTGGATCGCACGCCCAGCCTCGGGCACGTGATCCTCGACGAGGCGCAGGACCTCTCCCCCATGCAGTTGCGCGCTGTCGGCCGCCGCGCCTCGACCGGGTCGCTGACCGTGCTCGGCGATATTGCCCAGGGCACGACGCCCTGGGCGACGGCGTCCTGGGCCGATGCCCTCACCCACCTCGGCAAGCCCGACAGCCATGTGGAGGTCCTAGCCCGCGGCTTCCGCGTGCCCGCCAGCGTGATCACGTATGCCGCGCGCCTCCTCCCGCTGATCGCCCCCGGTCTCGCGGCCCCCGAGTCGGTGCGTGACAACCCGGGCCGGTTAAGCGAGCACGCGGCGACTGCGGCTGAGATCTCAGATCGCCTTGTCGCCCTTGTCCATGCGGCGGTCCAGGCCCCTGGGTCGGTCGGCGTGATCGCGCCGGATGCCGATATCGACCGGCTCTCAACGGCCCTGAGCGGGGCCGGCATCGAGCACGGTGTGCTCGGGAGCGATCACGGCGATGTCGAGCATCAGGTCGATATCGTGCCGGCGACTATCGCCAAGGGCCTGGAGTTCGACCGGGTCATCGTTGTCGAACCCGCGGCCATCGCCGCCGCCGAGCCCGATGAGCGCACCGGCCTGCGCCGCCTCTATGTCGTCCTGACCCGAGCCGTCTCCGAGCTCGACATCCTGCACTCCGGCCCTCTCCCCAGCGCCCTTGGCGGCTGAACGGGCACGCTGTAACTGAGGCGCGCCGGCCGGGGTACGTTCGGGGGCATGCGGGCGCTGCGTTACGAGAGTTTCGGTGGGGCGGTCACCATCGTGGACGCCCCCGACCCGATGCCGGGCCCAGGGGCCGCGATTGTCGAAGTGGCCCGGACCGGTTTGTGCCGCAGCGACTGGCACGGTTGGCGCGGCCACGACAGCGACACGGTGCTGCCCTGCATCCCCGGGCACGAGTTCACCGGCACGGTGATCGAGGCACCCGGAGCGCCCGAGTGGGTCGGCAAGCGCGTGGCCGTGCCCTTCGTGATGGCCTGCGGCACCTGCCCCGAGTGCACGCGCGGCCGCGGCCAGGTGTGCCGGGCGCAGCGGCAGCCGGGCTTCACCGACCAAGGCTCGTTCGCGGCATACGTGCCGGTGGTCGCGGCACGCGTCAATCTGGTGGCACTCCCGGACGCCATCGGCGACGATGCGGCGGCCGCGCTCGGCTGCCGCTATGCGACCGCGTGGCGGGCGTTGACCGCGGTCGCACAGCTGCAGGAGGGCGAACGCCTGGCCGTGTTCGGCGCCGGCGGTGTCGGCCTCGCCGCGATCCAGATCGCGGTCCATCTCGGCGCCGAGGTGCTCGCCCTGGACATCTCGTCAGCCTCGCTAGGGCACGCGATGTCGTTGGGCGCCAGTGCTGAACGGATCGACGCCACGGATTCGCCACAACAGATCGCTGATCACGTGCGCACGCTCTGGCCGGACGGGAGCAGCGTCAGCATGGATGCTCTGGGCTCACCGGTCCTGGCGAGCGCCGGCGTCCTCGGCCTGGCCCGGGGCGGGCGGCATGTCCAGGTCGGCCTGCTCGCCGAGCCCCTGAGCGTGCTCCCCCTGGGCCGTGTCATCGCGCACGAACTGCGCATCCTCGGCTCCCACGGGATGGCTGCGTCCGACTATCCGGCCCTGTTGGATGCCGTCGAGAGCGGCCTCGATCCCGCCGCTCTCGTCACGGCTACCTTGCCCCTGGCCGATGCTGGTCCCGCGCTGATGACGATGGACGCTCCCGACGCCCCGCGCGGGGTTCGATTGATCGATCCCCGCCGGTGATCCGCCAACCGTTTGAGTAGTCCGACTCAGGCGTCCCGCCTGGGGCTGCGACCACCATGGATGCATGGCCGCAACGCACGTGGATTCCGTCCGCCACCTCGAAGCCGAGTTCGCCGAGGCAATGACCCGCATGTATGCCGTGGGCAATGGTCTCGCCGCGCTCCGTCAGCGGCTGCTTATCGAGCAGGGGGCCGTTGCCGCCCCGACTCCGGTCGCCGCCCCGCGGGGGGAGGCGGCGACCGGAGTCCCGGACATCCCGGTCTTCACCCGCGGAACCGTTTCGGCCTCTGCGGGATTGGGCGGCGGCGCCGCGTTCTCGACGGACGAGCGCTCCGCCGCTGCGGCGAGCGACGCGATCCTCGTGCCTGGTCCGGCAGTCGGCACCTCGGGCACCGGTGTGCGTTCGGGCGGGCTCGCCCCCTCCGCCGTGGCCGGACCCTCGGCTCCGACGATCGCCGGAACGCGCAGCCCGCGCCCGGCGCAGGCCACCGTGGGACAGTCCGCCACCGCGACGCCCGGCGCTGCCCCGGCAACCGCCGAACCCGCCACCCCCTGGTGGCAGCGTGAGGGCGTCATCGTCCGGCTGCTCGGCGCCGCCGGCGCGGGTGTGCTGCTCATCGGTGTCGTCCTGCTGCTCGCCTTCGCCATTCAGCACGGCTACCTCGGCCCCGCCGCTCGCGTTGCGGGCGTGGGGCTGCTCGCGGCCGGCCTGATCGGTGGCGCCGTCCGCGTCCATCGCGACCCGTCGCGCGCCGCCGGCGCCGTGGCGATCGCCGCGGCGGGGTACGCCACGGCCTACCTCGATGTGATGGCCGCAACCGTGATCTACGACTGGTTGCCGGCACCCGTCGGTCTCACACTGGCCGGCGTGGTCGCTGCCAGTGGCGTGGTGCTGGCCCGCGCGTGGGATCGTCAGTTCCTTGCCCTGATCACGGTCGGCGGCGTGGCCGCGCTCGGCCCGGTGCTCGGCGACGGTGCGACCCTCCTGACCGCGGCCTTCCTGGTCGTGCTCGCGATCGCCGCCTACCCCGCGCAACTCGGCAAGAGTTGGCTGCTGCTCCACCTGGTGCGCGTCGCCCCGGCCGCCGGTTTCATCATCGCCACTGCGGGCACGTATGCCAGCACCGACGCCAGTGCTTCCTCCCTCGGGCTCGGCGATCGAAGCGCGTATCTCGGCCTCGCCGTCCTGCTCGCCGCCGTCGAACTCGCCACCTGCGCCACGACCCCCACCCCGTCGAGAGGCCAATCCAGCCCCATCGAGAGGACAAATCTGGCGCATCGAGGCAGCGGTCGAGGCGTCTCCCCGTCGCCGGCCTCCGCTCGGGCCGGTGCTCACCCCGGCCTGGCCCACCCCGGCGACCTGGCCCACCCCGGCGACCTGGCCCACCCCGGCGACCTGGCCCACCCCGGCGACCTCGAACACCGCGACCCCGCGACGCCGGCCGTGCTGCCCGAGTCCGCACCGGGCGCCGCGGCCGACGCGACGCCGTCCCGTTCCACTGTCCGTCCGGCCCTGCTCCACGCGCTCCTGCCCGTCTCCGCCGCGGCCCTCGCCGCCACCTCCGGCGCGAGCGCCCTCCCCGGCTGGCTCGTCCTCGCCCTCGCGGCGCTGGCCTACCTCGGCCTGGCCTCGACCGTCCGGGACCGCGCTGGCCTCGAGCCGGCATTGCGCTTCTCCCCCTGGGCTGGAGCGGTCGGCACGGCCTTCGCGATCGGCGCCGTCGTCGACGGTTTGGGCGACAACGCGACCCCACTCGGTCTCGCTGCGCTCGCCGTGGCGTATGCCGTTGCCTCCCGTTCCCTCGACCGGCTCTGGACCCGCTTGGCCGCCTCAGCCACCCTCGCGCTCGCCCTCCTTGGCGTGCTGCCGACCTTCGGGGCGCTGGTCAATCGGTCGGACGCGACGACGCGCATCCAGTGGATGGACGCCGTCGCTGCCGCTCTGGTCGCCACCGCCGCGCTCCTCGCGCTGCCGACCATGCGCCGGCTCGTTGCCGGCGTGACCGGCCAGCGGACTCGCTTCGCCGAAATCACCTGCCTGGCAATCGCACTCGCGGGTGCCAGCGCCGCCGTCATCTCGCTGGCCGTCGTGGTCGGCGACGCGACGGACCGGCCCGCCGGCGGCTTCGTGGTCGGCCACGGGCTGGCGACGCTGCTCTGGGCGGCGGGTGCGGCATACCTGCTCATGCACGGTCTGAGGCGCGGCCGCGACGCGGCGATCGCGCTGCGCGCTGGCCTAATGCTGGCCGCTGCGGCGGTCGCGAAGCTGGTGCTTTTCGACCTCGCGACTCTCGACGGGATCGTGCGGATCACCGCCTTCATCGGCGCGGGCCTGGCCCTGCTCGCGATGGGAACGGGATACGCCAAAGCCCTGGAGCGTGCCCGCGCCCACTGACCGCACCCGGACCGCGCGGACTCCGCGGGCGGAACTCTGCCCCGTGGACACCATTCACCATCGCGAGAGTCAACCCGGTGGCGTCCGGTGCACAGGTGGCGGCGGCGCACCACGGGTGCGCGAGGATGGGTCCCATGTCACTGCCGACCAGTACCCGCCAGATCGTCCTTGCCCAGCGCCCCGACGGCTGGCCCATCGACGCCGACTTCCGCCTCGAGACGGCCGACCTGCCCGATCTCGGGCCCGGCGAGGTGCTCGTCCGCAACACCGTGATGTCGGTCGACCCCTATATGCGCGGCCGGATGAACGACGTGAAGTCCTATATCCCGCCCTTCCAGATCGACGCCCCGCTCGACGGGGGCGCGGTCGGTGAGGTCATCGCGTCGACCAGTGCCGAGCACCCGTTGGGCTCCCACGTCCTGCACGGCCTCGGCTGGCGCGAGCACGCCGTCGTTCCCGCGCGCGGCGCGACGGTCATCGACACCACCCTCGCTCCCGAGTCGGCCTATCTCGGCGTGCTCGGAATGCCCGGGCTGACCGCGTATGCCGGCTTGGTCGCCGCCGCCGAGTTCCAGCCCGGCGACGCGGTCTTTGTCTCCGGGGCAGCCGGGGCGGTCGGCTCCCTCGTCGGCCAGATCGCGCGGCTCAAAGGTGCCTCGCGGGTCGTCGGCAGCGCCGGTAGCCCTGCCAAGGTCCACCATCTGCGGGATCTCGGCTTCGATGCGGCCTTCGACTATCACGACGGGGTCGCCGCGGAATTGAAGGCCGCAGCCCCCGACGGCATCGATGTCTACTTCGACAATGTCGGCGGCGACCATCTCGAAGCGGCGCTCTCCCGCCTGAATCTCAACGGCCGCGTGGCGATGTGTGGCGCCATCGCCCAGTACAACGAGACCGAGCCCTCCGCCGCACCCCGCAACCTTGCCCTCGTCATCGGCAAGAATCTGACGTTACGCGGTTTCATCGTCGCCAAATACGCGAGCCTGCGGCCGCAGTTCCTGGCCGAAGTCGGGCCGTGGCTGGCCGCCGGCGAGATCCGCTATGACGAGACCTTCCGCGACGGCCTAGACAGCGCCCCACAGGCCTTCATCGACCTGCTCGGCGGTGCCAACACCGGCAAGATGCTCGTCCGCCTCTGACCAAGCAGCGTTCCGCGGCCGTCGTGCGTCAGTAGGTCATGGTGGTCGCCGTGCACGCCGACTTCGAGGCCTGGGTGGCCGCCCACGAAGCTGCCCTGTTGCGCTTCGGCTACCTCCTGACCGGCAATGCCCAGGCCGCCGAGGAGGCCGTGCAGGCGGCGCTGACCACGGCATACGTCAATTGGGAACGTATCAGCGAGGCCGATCACCCCGATCGCTATGTGCGGCGGATGATCGCCAACGCACACATTTCCCGGTGGCGACGCTGGGATCAGCGGGTCACGCCCGTCGCCGAGGTCCGCCGGGCCGAGGCGCCCGATCTGGCGGGCACCGTCGCGGAGCGCGACGCGATCTGGCACGTATGCCGTGCCCTCCCGCCGCGGCAGCGCGCCGTCGTCGTGCTCCGCTTCTACGAAGATCTCGACCACGCCGAGATCGCTGCCCTCCTCGGCATCGGGGAGTCGAGCGTTCGGTCGGCCCTGCACCGAGCGCTGGCGAGCATGCGCACCGCCCTGAGCCAGGAGGACGCCACATGACGACGCCTACCGACGACGACCTCGAAGCCCTCGTCCGATCGACACTCAAGGAGCAGGCGGGCAACGCCCCAGCCGCCCTCGCTCTGCAGATTGGCGCGCATCGGTCCATGACGATGCCGCCCTTAGCCCACCCAGTGCCGGGAGGGGCACCAGTCCGGGTTGGGCCACAAACGCCGTCTCGGCGCAGGTTGCGGTGGGTTCCCATCGGCGCCGCTATCGCCGCGGGAGCGGGGGTCGTGGCACTGGCCGTGAGCCCGACGCTGTCCGGTCCCGAGACGCGGGGGCCTGGGAGGACAGCCACTCAGGCGTCGTCATCACTCGCCGCGCCGTCGCCCTCGGACGCTCCGGACGGCCCGATCCGGGGCATCCCGCCGCTGCCCGTTACCCCGGACGGCTGGCGCGTGGAGTCCTATGGTGCAGCCTCACTCGCGGTGCCGGCCACGTGGGGTTGGGGCGGTTCGCCCGGCAGCACGGCGTTCGCCGGCGATCTCTGCACGGCCCGATTCGCGCTCGTCGTCCCCGGCTCGGGTGAAGGCGATTCGACCACGCCTTTCGTGGGCCGACCCTTCGGCCCGTCACTTGTGGATTGCCCCGGCGTGCCCTACCCGGGAGTCGACGCCGTGTGGTTCGCCTCCCCCTATGCCGCAGGGAGCGAGAAACTCCCCGACGGCCGGGTCGCGGAAACTCGCGCCTTCGCAGACCAGAACATCACCGTGTTCTCGGCCGACGACGTTCTCCGGCAACGCATTCTGGGCACGCTGCACGCCCTGCGTTTCGCCGACACGCAGGGGCGAGAGATCGCGGCCCTGTCCGATGGCAACGGCTGCCCGGTGTCTCCACCCTCGCTCGAGGCACCCGGCGAAGCCACGCCCACGGGCCTGGCCGTCTGCGTCTACGAGAAGGACCGGCTGCTCTGGTCGGGTCACCGCGACGCGGCGGCCGCCAAGCAGTATGTCGACGCGGTCCACCTCGCGAGTGCGACCTTCGATGTCACCGCATGTTCGTTTGTCGCCGCCGCCCGTCAAGTCTGGATCGGCGTCCAGCGGGCAAACACCACGGGCTGGGACCGGGTCGACTACTACTGCGGCTGGCTCATCGTCAGCTACACGGCCGAAGCCGGCGGCGGCACCGGGCTCGCCACCGCAGTCGCGCCCTTGCGGCCCGCGACCGTCGCGCCGTGGGCAGGCGAGGGCATACGGGCGTATGTCCGCGGCCCGGACCCACGGCTGTCCACGCCGGAGCACCCGTACTTCCACAAGTAGCCCGCATACCCGCTCCGCCGGAGCCGGGCTAGCTAGAGTGCGCGGCATGGAATCGACAATGCAGTCACCCCCGCTCCTGATCAGTCACCTGTTGCGCTACGGCACGACCATCCACGGTGACCAGGAGGTCGTCACCTGGACCGGTGACGGCACCACCCGGATGACGTATGCCGAGGTGGGCGCCGACGCCGCGCGGCTCGCCCACGCGCTGCGCAGCCTCGGCATCGAGGGGGACGATCGCGTCGCGACCTTCATGTGGAACAACGCCGAGCACCTGATCGCTTATCTGGCGATCCCGTCGATGGGGGCGGTCCTGCACGCGTGGAATATCCGCCTCTTCCCCGAGCAGATGGTCTATGTCGCCAACCACTCGGCCGCCAAGGTGGTCATCGTCGACAACACACTCGCACCCCCGCTGAGCAAGCTCATCCCGCACGTGAAAAACATTCGCCATGTCGTCGTCAAGGGCCCGGTCGACGACGCGGCCCGCGCGGCCTTCGAGGCCATCGACCACGTCGAGGGCGTGCACGACTGGGCCGAACTCCTTGCCGGGCAACCCGATTCCTACGATTGGCCCGAGGATCTCGATGAGAACTCGGCAGCCTCGATGTGCTACACGTCGGGCACGACGGGCAATCCCAAGGGCGTCGTCTATTCGCACCGCTCGAACTACCTGCACGCCATCGGCGCAGCGATGACGCTCGGCATCGACCAGGGTGAACGGACGCTGACGGTGGTGCCGCTCTTCCACGCCAATGCCTGGGGCTTCCCCTATCTGGCGATGGCGCGCGGCGTCAGCTTGATGATGCCCGACCGCTATTTGCAGGCCGAGCCGCTGGTCCGCTTCATCGAGGCCGAGAAGATCACCTCGGGCGCGGGCGTGCCGACTGTATGGAATGAGTTGTTGCGCGCCATGGACGCCGGCGGTCACGACACCTCCAGTTGCACGATGCTCATGGTCGGTGGCTCGGCCGCCCCACCGGCGATGATGCACGCCTTCCAGGAGCGGCACGGCATCCAGATCGTCCACGGTTGGGGGATGACCGAGACTTCGCCGGTCGCCTCGCTCGCCTTCCCGCCCGCCAACGCCGAGGAGGGCAGCGAGGAGTACTGGAAGTACCGCTACGCCCAGGGCCGCATCTTGATGGGCGTCGAGGCGCGCCTGATGGACTTCGACGGCAATGAAGTGCCTTGGGATGGGGAGAGCGTCGGCGAGGTCGAGGTCCGCGGCCCCTGGATCACCGGCGCGTACTACTCCAATGGCACTGAGTCCGAGGCCGAGCTGGCCGAGGTGGCCGCGAAGTTCGACGACGGCTGGCTGCGGACCGGCGATGTCGGCTCGTTGACGCCCAATGGCTTCCTCTACCTCTCCGACCGCGCGAAAGATGTCATCAAGTCCGGCGGCGAATGGATCAGCTCAGTGGACCTGGAGAACGCGATCATGGCGCACCCCGATGTGCTCGAGGCCTCGGTCATCGGTGTCCCCGACCCGCGATGGGACGAGCGGCCGCTGGCGAGCGTCGTGCTCCGCGAAGGGTCCGATGCGAGCGCCGAGTCCCTGCGCGCCTTCCTCGACGGCCGGGTCGCGAAGTGGCAGATCCCCGAGCGCTGGGCCTTCATCGACGAGGTGCCCAAGACCTCGGTCGGCAAGTTCGACAAGAAGGTGCTGCGGCAGCGGTATGCCGACGGCGGCCTTGATGTGCAGACGCTCGGCTCCTGACGGCATACGTCCTCGGAGACGGAAACCCCGGCAACCTAAACTCTGCTAACACACGTTAGGTGTGTTAGCAGAGTTTAGGGACGGGGCCCACCGCGCTCACTCGGCGGCGATGGCGTCCAGGATCTGCATCTTGGCCGCGCGGCGGCCGGGCCAGACGGCCGCGAGCACGCCGACCAGGCCGGCGAGCACGAGGAAGGCCAGCAACTGGCCCCACGGGACCGACAGCGCTGTGAAGCCCTGGTCCGAGAGGGCCCGCTGGACGGCGATCCCGAAGATCACACCCAGCACGATCCCGAGGACCGCGCCGAGGATGGCGATCACGATCGACTCCAGGCGCAGCACGCTACGCAACTGCCGGCGGCTCAGCCCGACCGCCCGCAACAGCCCGATCTCGCGTGTCCGCTCGATCACCGACAACGCAAGGGTATTGATGATGCCGAGGAACGCGATGACGACGGCCAGGCCCAGCAGCGCATAGATGATCGCCAACATCTGATCGATCGGCTTGGACTGCTCGGCCGCATAGCCGGCGATGTCCTTGACGCTGACCGTCGGCAGGCCCGCCGTGATCTTGTCCAGGGCCGCCCCGACGGCCGCCTTGTCGGCGCCGGCTGCGGTCGTGACATACACCTGGCTGTCGCTGGGAGTGCCACCATGGGCAGCCCAGGTCGCCAACGAGACGACCGTGTCCGACGGCGACGTGCTGGCCGCGTCGAATGTTGCCGCCACCTTCGCATCGAAGGTCTTGCCCTGCAAGGAGATCGGCAAGGTCGAGCCGACCGCGACGCCGTATTCCTTGGCCTTGTCGGCCGAGAGGATCACGGTGTTGTCGGTCAGCTTGGCGAGCAGCGCCTGGTCGTCGGTCTTGGACAGCGTCGAGACCGTCCCATAACTGGCCGGGTCGACGGCCGCAACCCACGCCCGGTCATCGTCCTTGACCTTCGCCTGGCCCCAGCGCACCGTCGAGATGCTCGCAACTCCGGGCACCTTGGCGACCTCGGTGGCGATGCTCGGTGAGAAGTCGTTGCCGATGGAGTTGGAGATCAGGTAGTCGGCCTTGAAGTTCTTCTCGATCTCGCCCTTGAGGCTCTGCTTGGCCGAGGACCCGAAGACCGACATCATCGACACCAGCGTCACGCCGATCATCAATGCCGACGCGGTGGCTGCCGTGCGACGCGGGTTGCGCAGCGCGTTCTCCTCGGCCATCACCCCGACAGCGCCGAAGAGGCGGCGATAGATCGAGCCGATTCCGAGGATCAGCGGCTTGCCCACCATCGGACTTGTCCCGGCGACCCCGAGCAGCACGCCCAGAATCCCGACGCCGACCCAGATGATCGGCTTGGGCACGCCCGCGAAAAGCCCTAAAGCGAGCGCGACGGCCCCGGCGATCGTCAGCGTCGTGCCGACCAGGACACGCCGGTGCATGCTCGACTCGGCCAGCGTGACGTCATCGCGCATGGCCGCGACCGGCGGCACCGTGCCCGCCTTGCGCGCCGGCAGATAGGCCGCGAGCAGGGTCACCAGGATGCCGACCAGATAGGAGGCGAGGATCGTCCGTGGCGCCACCACGAGCGAGGCACCCGAGAGGTCCAGCCCGATTGCCGCGAAGAGTGCCTTGATGGCGATGGCGAGCACGAGACCGACGGCCAGTCCGACGGTCGCCCCGATCAGGCCGACCACAAAGGCCTCGACAAGCACCGAGCGCGACACCTGCTTGGCCGAGGCTCCGATGGCCCGGTAGAGCGCGAGCTCCTTCATCCGCTGGGCGACGAGGATGGAGAAGGTGTTGACGATGATGAAGGTCCCGACGACCAGCGCGATCGCCGCGAAGATCAGCAGGAAGTAGGTGATGAACTTCATGCTGTCCTGGATCTGGGTCTGCGCCTGGGCGGCCGCCGCATCTCCGGTCACGGCCTCGGTGTCGGCGGGGAGCAGGGGTGCGACAGCAGCCTTCAACTGATCTTGGGAGGTGCCTTTGTCGCGGGTCACCCAGATGTCGTTGAAGACATTCTTGCCGCCGAGATAGAGCTGCTGCGCCTGGTGCGTGGTCCACACCGTGACGCTCGCGCCGACCAGCGAGCCGCTCATCTCCATGGTGCCGACGAGCTTCGGGCTGACCTGGGCCTGAGAGCCGGCGGTGACGATCTTGACGGTGTCGCCGACGGCATACCCACCGGTCTTCGCGGTTCGCGCGTCGAGGGTGATCTCGCCGTCCTTCGCCGGCCAGCTACCGCTGGTCAGCCGGAACATCGAGGTGTCATTGGCGGCCGGGCCGGCGGTGTAGTTGACGCCCATCCCGGGTGCGCCCTGGCCGCCGATGAGCTTGCCCTGCTTGGTGACGACGAAGGTCGTGTAGTCGGTGACATTGCCATCGGCGCGCGCCGCGCCCTCGGCAGTGGCGAGCTTGGCAACCAGGTCCCCGGGAAGGGTGGCCCGGCTGCCATAGGTGTCGCCCGACCCGGCCGGCCGGACGACGACATCGCCGACCGAGGAGGACATGATCCCGTCGAAGGACTTGGCCAGCGTGTCGGTGAAGATGAAGGACCCGGCGACGAAGGCGACACCGAGGATGACGGCGATCGCACTCATCAATAGGCGCAATTTGCGCCCGAGAAGGGATTTGAGACTGGCGCTCAACACGGCGCTAGACCCCCTTGGCCGAGTCGAGCCCGGTGATCCGCTCCAGGACGCGCTCGGCCGTCGGCGAGCGCATCTCGTCCACGACCTGCCCGTCGGCCAGGAAGAGCACCCGGTCGGTGTAGGACGCGGCCACCGGATCGTGGGTGACCATGACGATCGTCTGGCCGAACTCGGTGACCGAGCGCCGCAGGAAGCCGAGGATCTCGCGGCTGGCGCGGGAGTCGAGATTGCCGGTGGGCTCGTCGGCGAAGATGATCTCGGGCCGGCTGGCCAGCGCCCGCGCGCAGGCGACGCGCTGCATCTGGCCGCCGGAGAGTTCGTTGGGCCGGTGCCCCAGGCGCTCGCGCAACCCCACGGTGTCGATGATGGTGTCGAACCACTCCATCTCCGGCTTGCGGCCGGCGATCGAGAGCGGCAGCAGGATGTTCTCCTGCGCGGTCAGGGTCGGGATCAGGTTGAAGGCCTGGAAGATGAAGCCGATCTTGTCGCGGCGCAGCGCGGTCAGTTCCTTCTCCTTCAATGACGTCAGCTCGGTGCCGCCGATGAACACCTGGCCGCTCGTGGCCGCGTCCAGGCCGGCAGCGCAGTGCATCAGCGTCGACTTCCCGGAGCCGGACGGGCCCATGACGGCGGTGAATTCGTGGGCGTAGATGTCGACCGACACCCCGCCGAGCGCGACGACTTGGGCGTCACCCTTGCCGTAGACCTTCGTCAGCCCGTCGGTGCGGGCGGCGATGGTGGCCGCGGGCGTGGACACGCCCGCGGCAGATGTGAGTACCCCTGCGTTGTGTTCCATGGCCCCGAAACTAACCGAGCGTCCCTGGGCCTCGCGAGGCAAAATCGCCCGGGTCGGACCCTGAGATTCGACCTGCCGGGCAAGGGTTTTCGCGCTACCGCAGGTAGGCATGCCGTGTCCTTCGACCCCGGGATCGCCCTCACCCACGCCACCGCCGCCGCAGTAGCGCCGGGGGATGCACCTTCCGCAACGGATCCCCGGCACACTTGACAGGTGAGCGACCGTGACCTGATCACCGGCTTCGTTGCGGATGTCGCTGTGATTCACAGCAAATCGCCGACCGGGCCAGCCATCTCTCGGGATGCCGCGTCGGTCGCCGAGTCCCTGCTCCGGCTCTGGCGGGAACCCCAGCGGGCCTACCACGACGTCACCCACCTGACCGAGATGCTCACCGCAATTGCGACCCTGAGCGCCCGGACCGGTTGCTGCGCATCGTTGCCGAATCTTGTCGCCTGGTATCACGATGCGGTCTACGACCCGGCCCGCACCGATAACGAGGCGGCTTCCGCGGCGCTCGCCAGTCGCGAGCTGGCGGGGCTGGGCATCGCGACGGCGATGGCCGAGGAGGTGGCCGCGCTGATCGAGCAGACCGCCGACCACGTGCTTCCGTCCCCGGGCACGGCGGCCGCAGTCGTCCACGACGCCGACCTGTGGATCCTCGCCTCAGGGGCGGATCGCTTCGATGAGTACTGCGCCCAGGTGCGCCGGGAGTATGCCGCGGTGCCGGACACGGCATACGCCCACGGGCGCAGCGCAATCCTGCGCACCCTGCTCGAGCGTCCCCGCCTGTATGCCGATCCCCCCGCCGGCGCGGGCTGGGAGGAGCGCGCACGCGTCAACCTGCGGCGCGAGCTCGAGCGCTTAACCGCCGCCGGCGAGGACGGCCTCGGCGCCGGGGAGCCACCACGAGCCGGCTGACAGCTCGAGGAATTCGGCGACGCTGAGCCAGCGGGCCGGCTCGCCGTCCGCGACCACCACCTCCGGCACCGCACCCGTCACGCGCGCGGTGAAGATCGCCAAGAAGCGTCCGCCCTCGACCGGCCAGGGCGACCCGGGCAGGGGATGGAAGCGTTCGTAGCCGACCGGGACGAGCGCGGCGGGGTCGAGCCGCACCCCGGTCTCCTCCGCCATCTCGCGGGCGGCGTTCTCGGCCGGCGTCTCGCCCGGCTCGCGCCACCCACCCGGGGCGCTCCACTCCGCGCGGCGGCGCGAGTAGACGCTCAGCACCCGCCCGAGATCGTCGCGGACATAGACGACGGCGGCGAAGGTCGCCGCGTCGGGCGGCACTCGCGTGGAGCGGACGAGGTCGACATCCGCGCGGCTGCCGTCGGGGAAGTCCACCCCGAGCACGCGAGCAATCCCCTTCTCCCCCTTGCGCTTTCGTAACCGAAGGCCGGACTGCTGAAGCATCGCGACGATGTGCGCGCTCGTCGTGGGCTGGGCGCCGGCGGCGACCAGGGCGGCATACCGCTCCTCGGGGACGTCATAGTGATCGCCCTCGAATCCGCGTCGCGGGATGCCGCAGCCCGCGGCGAAGTCGTGCAACTCGGCATACGAGATGTCCGAGATCAGGTGCGACCACAGCCGCCCGTGCGCCGGCCAGGCCGGCCGGTCGATCCAGATCGTCACGCGCCCATCCTCCCCTGCCGGGCCCGGCGTGCGAGGCCGAAGAAGTCCGATGCGACACAACCCACCCGCGGGATCCCGCGTGTGGGGGCGTGCACGCCGACGAACTCCATCCGCAGGCGTGCCCGCCAAGGCGGTGCCCCCGGAGCATCGTCCACCACAGGCAGCCGGCCGGCCCGGGCACCGTCTCGCCCGGGCCGGCCGGCCATTTTCGGCTTCCGGCAACCCAACCGGGGGCCGCGGCGTCTGGGGTGGCATCCGCAGGGCACACCCGGGCCATCGGGCCCTCTCACTTCCGGAGGTCATCATGACTCGCACATCCCGCAGCACCGCCGTTCTCGCCGCTGCCACCGGCCTACTGGGGCTGGTCGGCGCCGCCCAGGCCGCGCCAGCCGCCGCCCCGAGCGCCGCCGCCACGAACACCGCCGCGCAGGCCCCATTGGTCTGCTCCACCCTCGGCGCGCCGCCCAAGGCCGCCAGCGCGTATGCCGATCGCCTCCTCGCCGCGTGGGCGGCGGGCAAGCGCGATGTCGCCAAGTGCTACACGGCATACGCCACGGATGCCATCCTCTTCGGCGAGAAGCCGCGCGGCGGCGCGTGGACGTGGGTCTCGACGGTGGCCAATACACCGGAGCAGTTCGACGATGTCACCTATCGCAATGCCGCGGGCGAGCGCATCCAGGTGCGCGTCGCACGGCCCGCGGCGGGGGCGTGGGACCGGGTGACCGGCGTGCAGATGACGGGCACGACCGGGCGGATCAGCACCTATGCCGACAATCTCATCCGCGCCTGGGGCCGCGGCGACAGGGCGGCGGCGCTGAAATACGGCACCCCGAAGGCGGGCAATGCGCTCTGGGCGTTCTCCGGCGGGGCCGGAGGCGGTTGCTGGCAGCGCACCTTCTTCGGCGGGGGCTACACGACGATGGCGATCTACTCCTGCGAGTCCGCGACCGTCGAGCTGACCATCCAGCCGGGCGCCGCCGCGGCCGGCAAGCCGCAGGCGGTTGTCAAGGCCCAGGGTTTCGGCGCCGACTGATCACCTCGCTCGTCGGCCAGCGCCGCCTACTATCAGGGGGAGCGGGCGGGCGGCCCGTTGAACACAGGGACGGGACGAGAGCGAACGATGACCAAGACCTTCCGCGGCGTGGCCGCGCTGACGGCAGCAGGCACGCTCGTGCTGGGGTTCGGCGCGGGCGGCGCCGGCGCTGCCTTCGCTGGGCCGGTGGCCGACTGTGCACAAGCGGCATACCCGTCGTCGGCCAAGGCCTACGCCGCGCGCTTCACCGCGGCGTGGTCGCAGGGAAATCGCGCGTTGGCCGCCTGCTATGCGGTCGGGCCGGCCACCCAGTTCGCCTTTGCGGAGTTCGCACGCGGCGGGAGTTGGAGCCACGTCCGGGAGGCGCCAGGCGACGGCTTCACGTCCGAGTATTACCGCAACGCGGCCGGAGGCCAGCTCTCCCTGCTCATCCGATCGCCGTCAGCCGGGCGACAGCGGGCCATCACCAGCGTCGAACTCATCGGCGGACGCACCGGGCGGGTCACCGGCTACGCGGACAAACTGATCGACGCCTGGCGGGCGGGACGCCGGCACGACGCGCTGCAGTATGCGACCCCGTCTGTTGTCGCAACGCTCTGGAACTTCACCGGGGGCGCCGGCGGTGCCTGCTGGAAGCGCGCCTACGCCAATGGCGACACGTCGGACACGCAGGTGGGCTACACGTGCGGCGCACGGATGGTCGACCTGACCATCAAGCCCGGCGCCGCCGCGGGCGGCCAGCCGCAAGCCGTCACGGCCGCATTCCCGGGCTCGGAGGGTTGAGCGGCTGGGCCGACGATGAACGGGGCCGGCCGACGATGAACGGGGCCGGCCGACGATGACCAACCGGTACTGACAACGGCCGCACCGAGGCCATCAACGGGCGGCTCGAGCGCCTACGCGGCTTCGCGTCCGGGTTCCTCAACCTCACCAACTACCTCGCCCGAAGCCTGACCGCAACGGGCGCTTCAGACCACGGCTAGCCCCCTGGGTGGTTCCCGGGTCACTCCGCTACGAGTGGGGATCGACGCGATGGCGCGTCCCATCGGCGAGGGTAATCGTGTAGGTGCAGGCACCACCCACCTTTGAGGCATCCCTCCGGGCATCGGTCGTGGGCCACCAGGCTGCGAAGCGGTCGCCCTGCATGGACGCCGCCACCTCGGGGCCAACGGGTGGGTTTACCGTGATAGCGATGACGTTGCTTCCTACATAACCGCTCACAAAATTGAACCACCCCTGGACTGTCCGCAGCGGCATTCGGCCGGGCACCGAGACCGCACCTTCAGCGCTTTCCGTCTCGATGAGCCCGTCACCTTCTGGCCTGGGGTGGTGGCCAGGATCGGTGTCATAGGACCCGAAGAAGTCGCTCCTTCGCGCATCGGTTGCCGCTGCGCCAACGAGGCCTTCGGGCATCAGGCACATTCCTTCGCCAGCAGGGCCATCGATAACAACGTACGTCCACCCGCCGGTGGCGTCCAGATTCCGGTGTAAACGCGCGGGCCCTGGTTCAGGTTTCGTGGGGTTGATGTTACGCGGTGGCGGTGACAGCGTCGGTTTGGTGGGCGTGGTCGACGGCGTGTCGGGGTCGTAGTTCGCGGGGTGGGTCGAGTAGGGATCGGCGGAGGTCGTGTAGCAGGCGTGAGCCGGCGGGGGTCATGGCCAGGCCGCGCCAGCCGGCGGAGGCGCGGTCCAGGACGGCCCAGACCAGGCTGATGCAGGAGGTCTCGCCGGGGAAGCGGCCGATGACTTTGGCGCGGCGGCGGGTTTCGCCGAAGGTGCGTTCGATGAAGTTGGACTGCCGGATCCGTTGGTGGTGCTCGGCCGGGAAGCGCAGGTAGGCGCTCAGTCCGGCGGCGTCGGTGAGCAGGATCTTCATCGCCGCCGGGTAGATGGCGGCGTACTTCGCCGCGAACGCGCGGACGCGGGTGTCGATCAGGTCGACCAGCGCGGGGACGGGTTCGATATCGAGGTCGGTGGTGTCGAAGATGGCCCAGTAGCCGTCGCGGATCTCGTCCTGCATCCCGGTCGGGGCCTTCGCCAGAACGTTCCGCAGCCGGTGGATGAGGCACCTCTGCCGCAACGCTTTCGGGTTGATCTGCTCGATCGCGGCGATCAATCCTTGAGCGCCGTCGGAGATGACCAGCAGCGGACTGCCCAGGCCCCGATCGCGCAGGTCGGCCAGGAAGTCGACCCACGCGTCGGTGGATTCCCCGGCCCCGGGCGCCAACCCGATGAAGACGGGTTTGCCGTCGGAGCTGATCCCCCAGGCGGCCAGCACCGGCTCGGCCGGGCTGCCTTGGTGCGTCCGGAAGAACGAGGCGTCCAGGAACAGGTAATCCACGCTCACCCCCTCCAGGCGGCGGGCAGCCCACTGCCCGTACTCGGCGGGCTTGGCCTACCGCAGCAAGAGCGGGCATCCAGCCCGGCGGCGGGGCGGCCGCCGGTAGGGTCCGGGCCCTCACCAGAGGGCCCGGCTTCGAGTCCGACGCATCCCGCGCGGTTCGGACGCCGAAGGGCGGCCACCCCACCGGGGTGACCGCCCTTCGCTTGACCTTGGCGGGCCGGGATCAGAAACCCATGCCGCCCATGTCGTCGCCGCCGCCGGCCGGCATGGCCGGAGCCTTCTCCGGCTTGTCGGCGATGACGGCCTCGGTGGTGAGGAAGAGCGCGGCGATGGAGGCCGCGTTCTGCAGGGCGGAGCGGGTGACCTTGGCCGGGTCGATGATGCCAGCCGCGATCATGTCGACGTACTCGCCGCTGGCCGCGTTGAGGCCCTCGCCCGCGGGCAGGTGACGGACCTTTTCGGCCACGACGCCCCCCTCGAGACCGGCGTTGACGGCGATCTGCTTCAGCGGCGCCTCGGACGCGACGCGCACGATGTTGGCGCCCGTCGCCTCGTCACCCTCGAGGGTGAGCTTCTCGAAGGCCGCCTTGGTGGCCTGGAGCAGCGCGACGCCGCCACCGGCGACGATGCCCTCCTCGACGGCCGCCTTCGCGTTGCGCACAGCGTCCTCGATGCGGTGCTTGCGCTCCTTGAGCTCGACCTCGGTGGCCGCGCCCGCCTTGATGACGGCGACGCCACCGGCGAGCTTGGCCAGGCGCTCCTGGAGCTTCTCGCGGTCGTAGTCGCTGTCGGACTTCTCGATCTCGGCGCGGATCTGGGCGACCCGGCCGGCGATCTGGTCCTGGTCACCGGCGCCCTCGACGATGGTGGTCTCGTCCTTGGTGACGACGACCTTGCGGGCCTTGCCCATCAGGTCGAGGTCGGCGGTGTCGAGCTTGAGCCCGACCTCCTCGGAGATGACCTGGCCACCGGTGAGGATGGCGATGTCGGCCAGCATGGCCTTGCGGCGGTCGCCGAAGCCCGGGGCCTTGACCGCGACGGACTTGAAGGTGCCACGGATCTTGTTGACCACCAGGGTCGAGAGGGCTTCGCCGTCGACGTCCTCGGCGATGATCAGCAGCGGCTTGCCCGACTGCATGACCTTCTCCAGCAGCGGGAGCAGGTCCTTGATCGAGGAGATCTTGGAGTTGGCGATCAGGATGTAGGGGTCCTCCAGGACCGCTTCCATCCGCTCCGGGTCGGTGACGAAGTAGCCGGAGATGTAGCCCTTGTCGAAGCGCATGCCCTCGGTGAGCTCGAGCTCGAGGCCGAAGGTGTTGGACTCCTCGACGGTGATGACGCCTTCCTTGCCGACCTTGTCCATGGCCTCGGCGATCATCTCGCCGATTTGGGGGTCAGCAGCGGAGATGGACGCGGTCGCAGCGATCTGCTCCTTGGTCTCGATCTCCTTGGCCATCGCGAGCAATTCATCGGCCACGGCCGTGGTGGCCTGCTCGATGCCGCGCTTGAGGGCCATCGGGTTGGCACCGGCCGCGACATTGCGCAGGCCCTCGCGGACCATGGCCTGGGCCAGGACGGTGGCCGTCGTCGTGCCGTCACCGGCGACGTCGTCGGTCTTCTTGGCGACCTCCTTGACCAGCTCGGCGCCGATCTTCTCGTAGGGGTCGTCGAGCTCGATCTCCTTGGCGATGGACACACCGTCGTTGGTGATCGTGGGGGCGCCCCACTTCTTCTCCAGCACGACGTTGCGGCCCTTCGGGCCCAGGGTGACCCTGACGGCGTCGGCGAGGACATTCATGCCCCGCTCGAGACCGCGACGTGCCTCTTCATCGAAAGCGATGATCTTGGCCATTCGGGTGGTTCCTCCACACGATGTATGTACGTATGACCGCGTCGGTGCCCGCGACGGACGGCCCGGCCACCGCGGCTCACGTCACCACGGCATACCGAACCTCACCCACGAGGTCGGGGATTATCACTCTCACGGGGAGAGTGCTAACGCCATTATTGGCACTCGCACCCCGAGAGTGCAAACAGCAGGGCGGTTTCGCGCCCGCACGAACACTCGGTGAACACCTGGCGACAACCGCCTGTAACCGCTTACATCGGCGGGACCATAGTGGGGTGGACACTTCCCTGGTGGCCTTGATCCTCGTGATCTTGACGGCCCTCGCGTTTGACTTCACCAATGGCTTCCATGACACCGGCAATGCGATGGCGACGTCCATCGCCACCGGCGCGCTGCGCCCGAAGGTCGCTGTCATGCTTTCCGCCGTCCTCAACCTGGTCGGCGCCTTCCTCTCGGTCGAGGTGGCGCTGACGGTGACCAACGCGGTCATCAAGATCCAGGACAAGACCGGCGCTCCGAAGGCCGAATATCTCGCCAATGGCGGGCAGGCACTCCTTCTCATCGTGCTCGCGGGATTGTGCGGCGGGGTGGTCTGGAATCTGCTGACCTGGTTGCTCGGCCTGCCCTCCAGTTCCAGCCACGCGCTCTTCGGCGGAATGATCGGGGCGGCCATCGCCGGCCTCGGGGTATCCGGCGTCAACTGGGCCGGTGACGGCACCAAGCTCGACGGCGTGGTCGGGAAGGTCATTCTCCCGGCGCTGATGTCACCGGTGATCGCCGGGTGCGTGGCCGCGCTGGGGACCTGGTTGATCTACCGCATCACCGAAGGCGTGGCCGAGCGCTATAAAGAATCCGGCTTCCGCTGGGGTCAGATCGGCAGCGCCTCGCTGGTCTCGCTCGCCCACGGCACCAATGACGCCCAGAAGACGATGGGCGTGATCACCTTGGCCCTGCTGGCGAGCGGGCACTGGACCGACACGACGAATATCCCCCTCTGGGTGAAGTTCGCTTGCGCCCTGGCCATCGCCCTGGGGACCTATCTCGGTGGCTGGCGGATCATCCGGACCCTCGGCAAGGGCCTGGTCGAGATCTCCTCACCCCAAGGTATGGCGGCGGAGTCGTCCTCGGCCGTCACCATCCTCGCCTCCAGCCACCTCGGTTTCGCCCTGTCCACCACCCACGTCGCCACCGGTTCGATCCTGGGCACCGGGATCGGCAAGCGGGGCGCCGAGGTGCGTTGGGGCGTCGCCGGCCGGATGGCCGTGGCGTGGTTGACGACCCTGCCCGCAGCGGGCCTGGTGGGCGCGGTCATGTGGTGGATCGGGCATACGCTCGGCGGCACCCTGGGCATGATCGCGGTCTTTGCCATCCTCGCGGCGCTCGCGGGCTATATGTACCTCCACTCGCGGCGCGCCCCCATCGACCACAACAACGTCAACGACGAGTGGGAGGGCACGCCGACTGAAGCGCCCGTCCCCGCCGGCGTCAACCACTGAGGCAGGATCGGATGAACAACTTCGAGTTCGCCCTTGAGGGCGCATGGAAGGTCCTCGCCGCGGGGCTCCTCCTCGGCGCGGGGCTGCCGGCGATCTTCGCCTTCGGCATCCGGGCCCTGGCCTACGGGCAGGGTGGAGACGCTGAGATCAATCACGAGGCCGGCCACCCCGTCGGCAAGGTGTTGGCGATCCTGTGCTTCGCGATCGTCCTCGCCGCCGTCGCTCTCGGAATCACGACGATCGTGGCATCCGGCTTCGGGCAGAAAGTCAGCTTCGAGCACATCTACCCGATGCTGGTGGACAAGTGAGCGACACCCAGAAATCGACTCCCGGCCCGGTCCAGCGCATCCTGGAGTGGCTCCGGGCGGGGTACCCCTCGGGTATCCCCAAGGAGGACTACTTCGCCGTGCTCGGTGTGCTCAAGCGCACCTTGCCCGAGCACGAAGTCGAGGACGTCGTCGCCACCTTGACAGCTCAGGCGCAGGCGCCCATCACCGAGGCCGACGTCCGGTCGGAGCTGGCGGGGCGCGATGTCCAGTCGCCCACGTCCGAGGATGTCGCCCGCGTGGCGGGCCGACTCGCCGAGGCGGGCTGGCCGCTCGCCGATCCCGCCGACGTCTATCCGCCCAGCGCCGAGGTCGCGGCTGCCGCGGCAGCCGCAGCCGTGGCCATCACTGGCGCACCACCGGCCAACGGCTCCTCGCCGACCGATGGCCCGGAGCCGGCCAGCGGCGCGGAGCCGGCGGGCGGGGAGGGCGGGCGCCTGCCGCGGATCGTCAGCTGGGTGCGCGAGGGCTACCCGAGTGGCGTGCCGGCGACGGACTTCGTGCCGTTGTTGGCTTTGCTGCGGCGCCGGCTGACCGACGATGAGGTCAAGGGCGTCTCCCGCTCACTGCGCTCGGCCGGCGTGGCGCCCGTCGACGTCATCGACATCGGCCAAGAGATCGCCAAGGTCACCAACGAGCTGCCGTCCGTCGAGGACATCCGGCGCGTCCACGATCACCTGGCCCGCAAGGGCTGGCCGGTGGAGTTCCCCGACCCGGGCTGACGTTTCCCGGTGCGCCCGCCCGTGCCGTAGGCCACGCCTCCTACGGCACGGGTGTCGGTGCGGTGGGGCGGGCCGACGGGAAGGCGTCCAGGTAGGACCGCACGACGCGCTCGGCCGGGGTGCCCGGCCACAGCGTCGCCGTGCGCGCGGCGAGCATCGCGTGGCCGATCGCGCGCGTCACGCACCGTGCGGCGGCGGAATGCAGCGCCAGTAGATCGGCCAGCCCCGGCGCCGCGCGTTCGCCCGTGGCCAGCGCGAACAAGGTGTCACCGTCCAGCAGCGTGTGCGCCGGGTCGATACCGCGCGCGATCCCGTCGTGACCTACGGCGGCAAGCTTCGCGCACTCCGCCTTGGTCAGGCTCGCGTCGGTCGCGACGACACCGATGGTCGTGGCACCACCTGGCAGCAGGCCCGCCGCGGTCATTTCCGTATGCCGTTCCTCGCGATACGCCGCCACCTCACCACTCGCCGGGCGCTCCAGCGGCGGGAACTCCCCCGGCAGGCCGTGACGAGCGGCCCAGAGTTCGCCGGTCGCCGGGTCGACCGGCGAGCCGACCGCATTGACGACGACGAGCGCGGCCACCGTGCTCCCGTCGGGGAGGACGGCGCTCGCGGACCCGATGCCGCCGGCGAGCCCGGCTGCCTTCGCGCCCGTCCCGGCCCCGATAGGGCCGAGCGCCCGTGCACCAGCACGGGATTCAAGCGCTCTCGTCGCGTCGTCGGTCCCCATCTGGGCGGAGTCGCCGGCAGGCGAACGGGTGGCCGCGGCATACGCCCGCGCTCCGTCGTCGGCTCCGGGGAAGGCGCCGAAGTCGCCCCCTCGGCCGAGGTCGAAGATCACCGCCGCCGGGACGATCGGGACCACCTCGCCGGTTGCGCCCATCGGCCAACCCACGCCGGCGGCATACAACGCGCGAGCGACGCCGTCCGCGGCGGCGAGCCCGAAGGCGCTCCCGCCCGAGAGCACGACCGCGTGCACCCGATCGACCAGGCACCGCGGATCGAGCAGGTCGGTCTCGCGAGTGCCCGGAGCGGCTCCGCGGACGTCGACGCCCGCGACGCACCCGCCCCGTGGTGCCACAACCACGGTCACGCCGGTCCGCCGGCCCGCGCCGATCGAGGTCGAGTGACCGACCCGGAGCCCGGCAACGTCGAGCAGGCTGTTCGTCGCTCCGGTGCGCATATTGTCAAACGAGGACATGGGCGGATTGTCCCCCGGAACCGGCCACACCACCCGTTGGATCGGTCAAGGTGAACGCGAGGTGAACAGTTCTGGTCCGGGGTATGTACGGGTGGTTGCGACTAGCACAATGGAACGCGTGGACACCTCCGCGCTGATGCTGATCCTCGTGATCGTCACCGCCCTGGCTTTCGATTTCACCAACGGCTTCCACGACACCGCCAACGCCATGGCCGCCTCAATCTCCACAGGCGCCCTAAAGCCCAAGGCCGCTGTCGCCCTTGCCGCCGTGCTGAACCTGGTCGGAGCCTTCCTTTCGGTCGAGGTCGCCTTGACCGTTTCCAATGCCGTGGTCAAACTCCAAGACAAGTCGGGGGCGCCGATCCCGGCCACGCTGGTCGACGGCGGCAACAAGCTCTTGCTCGTCGTGCTCTGCGGCCTGATCGGCGGGATCGTCTGGAACTTGTTCACCTGGCTGCTCGGCCTGCCGTCGTCGTCCTCCCACGCCTTGCTGGGCGGGTTGACCGGCTCCGCGGCCGCGGCTTTCGGCCTCGATGGCGTCAAGTGGACCGGTGACGGCACCAAGCTCGACGGCGTCGTCGGCAAGGTGCTCATCCCCAGCTTCATCTCCCCCGTCATCGCCATGGCCATCGCCTTCGTCGGCTGCTGGGCGGTCTACAAGCTGACCAACTCGATCATGCACAAACTCAGCGAGCGCTATTTCCGCTGGGGCCAGATCGGCAGCGCCTCGCTCGTCTCGCTCGCCCACGGCACCAATGACGCGCAGAAGACGATGGGCGTGATGACCCTCGCCCTGCTCGCCAGCGGCCATTGGAGCGACACGCACGCCGTGCCGTGGTGGGTGAAGGTGAGCGCCGCGATGGCGATCGCCCTGGGCACCTATCTCGGCGGGTGGCGCATCATCCGCACGCTTGGCAAGGGCTTGGTCGACATCACGCCGCGCCAGGGCATGTCGTCCGACGGTTCGTCCGCCGCGGTCATCCTCGCGGCCAGCCACCTCGGCTTCGCCCTGTCGACGACGCACGTCGCCACCGGCTCCGTCCTCGGCGGCGGGCTCGGTCGCGGGACGCACGTACGCTGGCATACGGCCGGCCGGATGGTGATCGCCTGGGCGACGACCTTCCCGCTCGCGGCGCTGGTCGGCGCGATCATGTGGTGGGTCGGCTCCACACTGGGCTACGGCCCCGGCGCCGTCGTCGTCTTCGTGATCTTGTGCGCGCTGTCGTTCTTCATGTTCGCCAAGTCCAAGCAGAGCCATGTCGGCGCGCACAACGTCAACGAGGAATGGGACCGGCCGGACGACGTGCTCGACCCCGGCCCCGCCGCCAACCAGACCACCCGCACCCACTGACCCGGAGGAGGAAAGACCAATGCGCAGCATCGAACTCGCCGTTCAAGGCGGCTGGAAGGTCCTCTACACGGGCCTGACCTTCGGCGCCGGTATGCCGATCGTCTATGCGTTGGCGATGCGCCTGCTGACGATCGGCTCCACCGAGGTCGTGGGGGCCGACGGCAAGAGCCAAACGGAGTACACCGTCGCGGGCAAGGCGCTCGCCGGCGTCCTGCTGCTCGTCATCGTGGGCTTTATCGCTCTGGGGATCACGCTTATCGCGGCGTCCGGCTTCGGCAAGGCCGTCAGCTTCGAGCACATCATTCCCACCATCGTCGAGAAGAAGAAGTGACGCGATGAGCGACCACACCCCCGAGATCGTCGGTTGGGTCGAGGAGGCTTTCCCCGGCGGAGTCGGCCACGACGACGCCGCCCCGCTGCTCGCCGTGCTGCGTCAGCGGGTGGGGGCCACCCGCACCCTGCAGGTATGCCTGCGACTCGTCGCCGACGGGATCCTCGACGCCTCCGCAGCGGCCCAGGCGAGCACGCCGAAGGTGCCCCTGCCGCAGAGCGAGTTGCGTCGCGTCGCGGCCCAACTGGTGCTCGCCGGCTGGCCGCTGGCCGACGCCGCGGACGACGACGACAGCGACGTCACCGAAGAGGGCTCGTATCTGGGCCGCATCGTGGCGTGGTTGCGCGACGGCTACCCGCAAGGAGTGCCGGAGCACGACTACGTTCCGCTCTTCGCGCTGCTCAACCGGCGGCTGACCCGCGGTGAGGTCAAACAGGTGGCGAAGGCCTTGCGCCGCGCCTCCATCGCGCCCGCCGGGCCTGGCGATATCGCCGAGGCGATCAGCGGCCTGACCAACACCGAAGCCACCGACCGCGACATCGAGCGGGTCCGGGCCAAGCTGGCCGCGAAGGGCTGGCCGGTGGACTTCCCCGACCCCGACGCCCAGGTCAGCGCCTGACCCGGTGCTACCCCGGAACACAGCGACGCCCGTCCGGTGAACTCACGGACGGGCGTCGCTGTGTTTTTTGGGGGGGGGTCCCTATGTTCGGTGTCAAGCGGCAGCGGCGGTGCGGGGCTGGTAGGGCTGGCGGTTGCGGAGCATGGCGTGTATGACGTCGCAGCGACGTCTGGCGAGACAGA
>NZ_BAAAPN010000036.1:0-1431 GCF_039531165.1 Nostocoides vanveenii
GCCTCGAGGGCCTCGGTGAGGCGTCGGTCGGCGTCTGGTGGCAGGAACCTCGGTAGGGGTTGGGGCAGTCGCGGGTTGTCGGAGGGGAACATCAGCCGCCGGGTGGGTGCCTCGGGCCAGCCCCACTCGGTGATCTCGGTCAGGAAGTTCGCGACGGCCAGGATCCGTCGTGCCTGCTCCGGGACGGACAGGGTCCCGCCGGCCTTGGTGTTCGCCGCGGTGGTCAGGCTGGCCAGCCAGGGTTCGATGTGCTGGCACCGGTCGAGCGTCGCGGGGGTCGCGTCCGGGTCGGTCCCGGCGAGGTAGGCGCCGAACGCTGCCAGCCTGGTGGCCAGCGAGGAGACGGTGGCGGGACGGCAGGTGACGGACTTGTGCTGCAGGTAGCGCACCAGGATGGCGTGCATCGGCTCCGGCACGTGGGCCAGGCGCCGGGCGAAGGGCCAGCGCTGCTCGAACGGCTCGGGCAGCGCAGGCAGCACACCGTGGTGGTACAGCACGGTCTTGGCGCCGGTGGCGGTGGCCCGGTAGTGCTTCCAGGTGCGCCCGGTCGCGGCCTGCCGTGCGAGGCCGGCGACCGCGAGGGCGTCGAAGTCGTCGTGGACCAGGTCGGTCAGGCGTTTGCCGGTGGCGAACAGCACCCGGGCGATCACCTGGGAGGCCATCGCCGAGGTGACCCGCTGGCTGTACCCGCAGCCGCGGGCGGCGGTGATGAACGCCGCGAGGTCCTGCCCGATGACGGTGCCGGGCACGTCGCGCCAGATCGAGGAGAACTTGCGGTGCACCAGGTACTCCCAGCTCGGGTGGAGCCGTCCGGTGACGAGCAGGAACGTGATGAACGGGCGGGTGCCGCTGTTCGCGGTCAGCTGCACCGCCAGCGGCTCGTGCTCCCAGGCGCGCACCACCGGCCATCGCCGCAGGAACGTCTTGGCCCAGTACGTGAACGCGGTGTTGCCTCGCCCGGTCCGCGCCTGGTGGGCGTGGTACGCGGCGAGTACCTCGGCAGGTGGCTCGTGCTGAGGCTCAACGGTTTTGGCGTTGACGGCTGCGCGCGGCATCGTATTCGGCTTTCACGTGGGTCGGGGCGAGGTGGATGTAACGGGCCGTGGTGTCGACATGCGCGTGCCCGAGCAGCGCCTGCATCACGGCCAGGTCCACCCCGGCCTCGGCCAGCGCGGTCCCGAACGTGTGCCGCAGCGCGTGCGGTGCCCCGGCCGGGACGCCGGAGGTGGCCCGGTGGTAACGGAAGATGGTCCGCAACCCGGCCGGGGTCAGCGGCCGCCCCGTCGTGGGGCCCTTCGCGACGAGGAACAACGCAGACGCGTCGCTGTCCGGGCGCTCGGTCAGCAAGTACGCGTTCAGCACGGCGGCGACGTCCCGGTCGAGGGGGACCCGGCGGTCCTTGCCGCCCTTGCCGTGCACGGTCAGCCAGCG
>NZ_BAAAPN010000037.1:0-50446 GCF_039531165.1 Nostocoides vanveenii
GGCCAGCTCGTCCAACGCGCGCCACACCGTCGCCGGCGACGCCACCGGCCCGAGCACCCGATCTTGGTGACGCAGCGTGTCGATATCCGAGATCGCTTCACCACCGGCGACCAGCATCGTGGCCACATCCACCAGCACCCGGCCCCGGTCATGACCCAGGACGAACCCGCGCCGCGCCAGGGCCCTCGAGAGCGTCTCGGTCAGGCCGACCCGATCAGCCAGCAGCCGCACCGCGACACTGCCCGCCTGGGCGACCACGCCCGACCCGTCACCCGATACCGCCAACCCGCTCGACCACGAAGTACGCCTCACCTACCAAGTGCCTTCCCGCTCAGGAACTTTGAACTGTCGTAAGTCCAAGTATCCCGTTGCAGGACAGGCACTTCCGTACTTTCACACCCCGGACACGCCGATCACTCATGCACGATCGAGGCTGACGGGGCCTCGGGTTCGGGCTCAGTCTCCAAAGTGGGCGCCGCGGCCCAGTCGGTCGCCGGCGTCCACTCCGGCTCGTGAGCAGCCGTTGCCCAATCCTCCGCAAGTGCGGGTTGAGCCTCAGAGTCCCAGGTGGGCTCCGCGGCCCACTGGTCGGCCAACGCAATGTCGACCTCAGCCTCGGGCGTCCACTCCGGCTCGTGGGCAGCCGCGGCCGAATCCTCGGCCTGCGCTGGTCCGGGCCCATCCTCCCGGGTGGGCTCCGCAGTCCCCGCGGTCGCGGGCATCCACTCCGGCTTGTGGGCAGCCGCGGCCGGATCCTCGGCCTGCGCTGGTCCGGGCGCAGCGTCCCAGGTGGGCTCCGCTGCCCACTCATCCGACGGCGCGGGCTCGGCCTCAGCATCCAAGGTCGGCTCGGCGGCCCGCTCGGTCGCGGACATCCACTCCGGCTCGTCAGGAGCCGCGGCCGAAGGCGTGGCTGACGCTGCCTCCTCGCTGCTAGCTGTACTGACCGGGGACGTTAGTCGACGCTTGCGGCGCTGGTAGAACTCGCGTCAGGGTCGCGGCATCGCCGGTGACATCCACGCCATGCGCGATAGCGGCGGGCAGAGGCATTGCGCCTTGCAGGAGGGCAACCAGTACCGGCCCGGGGCCTGCAACACGCGCCAGGGGGCTGACATCGCGCTGGCAAGGGTTCACCGTGATGGTCCCGGCGGCGGCGGTGAGGTCGAAGCCGTCGTCGAAGGTGCCGAACCGGATCACGATCGGTGGCTCGTCCGGTCTGTGATCCGCGAGGAGGAAGCGTGCCGGTTGGCTGAGCCAGTGCATCTGGAAGATCGCATCACTCGGCGCCTCTGGAACCGTCGGTGCACCCCACTTCAGAAGCTCGCGCAGCACTCCGTCCAGGGCCCGGCCACGCTCGGTAAGTCGATACGTTGGCGTGCCCGGGATTCCTGGGGCGGGCTCGCGGGCGACGACACCGTTGGTCTCGAGGTCCCGCAAACGCTGGGTGAGCAGGTTCGTCGCGATGCCAGGCAGGCCGCGCTGGACTTCGCCAAAGCGCAATGCTCCCCCGATCAGCAGCTCACGCACGATCAGGAGAGTCCACCGGTCACCGACGACATCTAAGGCGCGAGCGATCGAACAAAGCTGTCCGTAGGACTTCACCTGAACCCCCTTGACTTTATCAAGCGCCTGCTTGAAAGTATCAAGCACCATTCTCACACCAAGGAGAGCCATGCCCGCCACCCTGTCTTCTGCCGCACCTCAGACACTCAAGGACTACTACCGGATCCTCGAGTCCGGCATCGACAGTTACCAGGACGGGGCTGACCTACGGCCTCTGCTGGATGACCACCTCGACTTCACGGGCTCCCTCGCTGGACACCTCCCCGACGCCACCGATGGCTTCCTGGGCGGGGTTGCCGGGTTCATCGCGACGGTCAAGCAGATCGAGATCATCCACGACGTGCACGGCACTAACAGCTCCGCCGTGCTCTACACGGCGACCATGCCCGGCGGTCCCATGACCTTCGCGGAGTTCTTCACCTTCGACGGCGGACGCATCGCGTCCTTGAACCTTCACTACAGCGGCCCCGAGTACATCGAGAAGGGTGGACGATGACAGCACAGAAGGACCTGGTCGAGCGAGTTCGTGACGCGCTAAGAGCTCGCAACCCTCGTGAGGTGTCGATGTTCGGGGGAGTGTCGTTCATGGTCGAGGACCGGATGGTCGTCGCCGCTCGTCGGGAAGGGACGCTCCTGCTACGCATCGACCCCACTGACGCGGAAGACCTGCTCACCCGTCCTGGTGCTCACCCTGCGCTCATGGGCGCAGACCGCCCCATGGGCGACGGCTGGATCAGCGTCGAGCAGGCCGCACTCCAGGGACCTGGGCTCGAGTCCTGGCTCGAGCCAGCACTCACCTTCCATGCAGCGCAAGGCGCCGAGTAGAGACCTCTACTCCAACTCCATCATCCGGTGGCCGGTCGCAAACGCGGCCGGCCACCGATCTATCTCAGGAGGCACTTTGAGTCATCGCAATGCCGCGCTAACCCCACGTCATCGTCTACGAGTCGCACGCCTCGTCATCGAGGAAGGATGGCCGATCAGCGAAGTCGCTGCCCGCTTCCAGGTGTCGTGGCCAACCGTGAAGCGGTGGGTCGACCGCTACCTTGCTGGCGAGCCGATGCAGGACCGGTCGTCACGGCCGAAGTCTTCGCCGAACAAGACGAGCAAGAAGACGACAAAACGGTGCGTGAGCCTACGAATGCGCCTGAGGGAAGGGCCTATTCAACTCGCAGCCCGACTCGGCGTCGCCCCGGCCACGGTCCACCGCATCCTCACGACCGCGCGCATGAATCGACTTTCCTACGTCGACCGTGCTACCGGCGAGCCGATCCGCCGATACGAACACGACCACCCTGGCTCGCTCGTGCACGTGGACGTCAAGAAGCTCGGGAACATCCCCGACGGTGGGGGCTGGCGATACGTCGGGCGACGTCAAGGATCGAGGAATCGTGCCGTCACTCCCGGCAAGCCGAAGAACAAGTGGCGCAACCCCAAGCTCGGGTATGCGTTCGTGCACACCATCATCGATGACCACTCGCGCGTCGCCTACACCGAGGTTCACAACGACGAATCCGCTGTCACCGCCGTCGGAGTCCTGCATCGAGCGGTCGAGTGGTTCGCCGACCGAGGGGTCGCAATTGAGCGCATCTTGTCCGATAACGGTGGTGCGTACCGTTCTCATCTGTGGCAAGACGCGTGCGAGGCCCTATCGATCACTCCGAAGCGAACGCGGCCATACCGCCCACAGACCAACGGCAAGGTCGAGCGATTCCACCGCACCATGGCCGACGGTTGGGCGTATGCGCGCTGCTACACGAGCGAGAACGAACGCCGCGATGCCCTCCCCGACTGGCTCCACGAGTACAACCAGCACCGACCACACACCGCCTGCGGAGGCCAGCCGCCCTTCTCACGATTGATCAACGTCCCCGGTCAGTACAGCTAGCGGCCGGGGCCGGCAGCGCGGCCAGCTGCTCGGCCAGTTGCTCAGCAGTGGCGGTGGCGTGCAAATGCACCGTCACATCACAGTGCTCCAACAACAACTGCATGTGCGCATCCGCCCGCGCCTGCGCCAGCGTGTCCGCCGCACCCGACCTCAGGATCTGCTGCGCAAGATCGTCGATCGCGGCCCACGCCATCCGGGAATCCTCCACGTGATACAGCCCGTCCCACCGATCCAACGACTCGCTCTCCCCGCGCTTATGCAACCCCCGCAACTCCCGGGACGCCGCCACCCGCGCCGCCACCACCTCACGGCGCCAGCCGCGCCAACAAGCTCCGCGTCCGCCGCAGCAACGGCCCCGCCGTCTCACTCCACCCGCCGACCGGGTCCGCCCGCGCGACCATCCGCATCACGATCTCGTCCTCAACCGGCGCCGGCGCATCCGAGAGTTCCTGATGCAGCAACCCGGCCCGGAACGCCTCCAACCGCCCCGCCCGCATCTGATCCACCAGCAACGGCGCCCGCAGCGCCAACTCCACCGCCGTCACCACCCGGCCCTGCGCGACATGCACACTCACCCCAAGACACGGCGCGACCAACTCCGGCGCCTGCGAATGCAACGCGACCCGCCCCACGAAATCCGACCCGAACTCCTCCTGCGGGAACTCCTCCCGCATCGCATCATCATCAACCCGCGCCACCGCCACCAGCACGTCGTTGACCAACCCATCCAACCGGTTTCGCAGCACCTGCACATCAGCGACCAACGCCAGCAGCCCGGCAACCTCCAGCGGCATCCCGCCGGGCGTGATGGAAGCGACCGCGTCCAAGGCGGCAGCGACGGCGAGTGGTGCTTCCAGACGAAAACTCTAATCGAACATACGCGCTATTTCAAGGCCGATACCCCAACTTTTTGGGCGGTTCCCGGCCCGTGCCGACGCTGACGGGCCGTGCGCTACGGGCACGCACTACGGTTCCCCCGGCCTACACACCTCGCCGCTCGCCCGGCTCGGAGTGGGTCGCGACAGCGCCAAAAGCACCCCGGACGCCTGCGCCCAGGCAGCGGCTTGGTCGCGATTGCGGTCGCGCCCACGAAGTCGCCCTTCCGCCAGACCTCGAGGTCCCTGCAAATCTCGCTGATGAGGGCGTTCTCCTGGCGCGTCGCTTCCCGGAAGGTCAACGAAAGCTGTTGTGCCGGTGAGTCATTTGCTGACTGTCTCGCTGGGCGGCGCTTGCCCTTGCGCACGCGGCTTGGCATGCGCCACGCACCGTAGCTCACCTCTGGTTGGTCCTCGCCGTGGGCTCGAACATCCCACTCAGCCATGAAGTTCCTCCGTGACACCAATGTCGTCTCGGCCCTACGGGTGCGTGGCCGCCGTGACCGTGGCCGAGATCGAGCGCGGGGTGGTCAAGCGAGAGCGTTCCGATGGGGCCCAAGGCGCGATCTTGCGTCGGTGGTTCGACGAGCGCGTTCTGCCTGCTTTCGACAACCGGATCGCGCCTTTCGATCCCGCCGCCGCTCGCGTTCTCGCGACCCCTCGGATTCCGGGGCACGCACCCCTAGACGACGCGCTGATCGCCGCGATCGCTTAGGCGCGCGGCCTCGTGGTCGCCAACCCCACTACGCGGCACTTTCAGCCACTCGTGAATCCTTGGGACTGAAGGGCCACTTGAGCGGGGTCAGCGGGCAGCGGCGACCTCGGCGCGCACGAGCGCGGCAAAGGCATCGATATCGGCTTCGCTGGTGTCGAAGGAGCACATCCAGCGCACCTCGCGCCGGGCGGCGTCCCAGTCGTAGAACTTATACTGCCGGCGCAACGGATCCGCCACCCCAGCCGGCAGCGTCGCAAAGACGCCGTTGGCCTGCGTCTCCTGCGTGAACTCCACCCCGGGCACATCGGCCAGCGCCGCCCGCAGCCGAGCCGCCATGGCATTTGCATGCCCGGCGTTGCGCTGCCACAGATCGCCCTCGTAGAGCGCGATCAACTGCGCCGAGACGAAGCGCATCTTGCTCGCCAGCTGCATATTGAACTTGCGCGAATACACAAGTCCCGCAGCACGATCGGGATTGATGACCACGATCGCCTCCGCGCCGAGAGCACCATTCTTGGTGCCGCCCAGCGAGACGATGTCCACACCCGCCTCGGTCGTGAACTCCGCAAAGGGCACCCCGAGCGCGGCAGCCGCATTGGACAACCGCGCCCCGTCGACGTGTACGGCCATCCCCAAACCATGCGCGTGATCACTCAGCGCCCGGATCTCCGCCGGCGTATAGAGCGTCCCGAGTTCGGTCGACTGCGTGATGGACAGGGCCAGTGGCTGGGCGCGGTGCTCATCGCCATAGCCCCACGCCTCGAGGTCCACCAACTCGGGCGTCAGCTTGCCGTTCTCGGTGGGCACGGTCAGCAGCTTCAGGCCCGCGACCCGCTCCGGCGCTCCGCCCTCGTCGACATTGATGTGCGCCGTCCGCGCGCACACGACCGCACCCCAGCGCGGCAGAATCGACTGCAGCGCAGTGACATTCGCGCCCGTGCCGTTGAAGACCGGGAACGCCTCGGCCGCCGACCCAAAATGCCCCCGGACGACATCCTGCAGGCGGGCGGTATAGGCGTCGCTGCCATACGCCGACTGGTGCCCGCCGTTGGCGGCGACGATGGCCTCGAGGACCTCCGGATGAACTCCCGAATAGTTGTCACTGGCGAATCCGCGACGCTCGGCGTCGTGCAGGGCACTGGTAGTCACGCCCGCATTATCGTCGGCCCGCTTGGTCGCGACCGCACTGACGACACTCACGCGAACACCGCCGCGATCTGATCACCGAGCGCATCCACATGCGTCCAGGCCCCATAGTCCTTGCCCGGATTCGCCGCGAGCTCGGCATCGGTATAGAGCGCCATCACCCGGATGACCTGCGCGCCACCACCCGCCTTCCCCAGCTCATGCCCAAGCGCACGGGTCCACGCCTCCGCCGCCCCCTTAGCCGCGAGATAGTTCGCATTGCTCGCGCGCGGCGCGTCGAGACCGGTCGTGCTGACGATCACCAGCCGCCCCCCGGCTGCAGCGAGCGCCGCGAAGAACGCCCGGCTCGTGTGCCGTAGCGTGTCGATCACCCGCGTCGAGAGGAAGTCCCAGTCCGCGTCGCTCTGGCCGGCCACGCCACCACCGCCGCGCCAACCGCCCACGAGGTGCACCAGCCCGTCGACCGGACCCGCCGCCACGACGCCATTGGCGTATGCCGTGACCGCACCCGCGTCGGCGAGGTCGGCGTCGTCCCGGGTCACCGCGACCACGTCATGCCCCGCCGCCCGCAGCGCCCGCACCACCGCCTGCCCACTAGCGCCGGCCGCGCCGGCGACCACGATGCGCCCCATCAGCGGTCCGTTCCGGTGATACCGGCCGTTGAGGCAATGACATCCCGCATCTTGCGCTCGAAGGCTTCGTAGAACATCGACAGTGGGAACTCATCGTCCATCACCAGGTCGGTTAGGCCCTTCGGCGGCCCGTCGAGCGGGAGGTCACCGCGCTTCCATACGGACGCGGGGTGCGGCTCGACGGTGGCCGACACCAGGGCATAGGCCGCCAGCCAGTGGGCGACCTTGGGCCGGTCGATCGACTCCCAATAGAGCTCCTCGATCGCCGCGCCCAGGGCGTTGACCACATCGGGGACCAGATCCCAGTCCACAGACAAAGCCCCGTCGGTCCAGTGCAGCACCCGGTTGCGGTGCAGCCAGGCGAAGAGCAGTTGACCGCCGAGCCCGTCGTAGTTGCGCACGCGCACACCGGTGATGGCGAAGCGGAAGATCCGGTCGAAGATCACGGCATACTGCACCAGCCGCGCGCGATCGGCGAGGAGCACCTCGTCCTCGTCCGGGGCGGCGAGCGCCGCGATGCGCCGCTCGATGTGGACCGCTTCGCGATAGGCGGTCAGGTCGCAGCGCAGTTCTTCGAGCGAGTAGAGGAAGTATGGCATCCGCTGCTTGATCATGAACGGATCGAAGGGCAGGTCGCCGCGCATGTGCGTCCGGTCGTGGATGAGGTCCCACATGACGAAGGCCTCCTCCGTCAGCCCCTGATCGGCGAGCATCCGACGGACACCCTCGGGCAGCACGAGATTGGTGACGTGGGCCGCGTGGGTCACGACGCGGCGAAAGCGCGCGGCCTCGCGGTCGGCAAAGATGCCGCCCCAGGTGAAACTCGGGACCTCACGCATCGCCACCGACTCGGGGAAGAGCACGGCCGAGTTGGTGTCATAGCCCGGCGTGAAATCGAGAAAGCGGATCGGCACGAAGAGTTTGTTGCCATAGTCGCCCGCCTCCAACTCGGCGACGAAATCCGGCCAAATCACTTCGCACAGAACGGCTTCCACGAGGCGATTGGTCGAGCCGTTCTGCGTGTACATCGGGAAAACGACGACATGGCGCAGCCCGTCCACCCGGTGCTGCTCGGGGTGAAACTCCAGCAAGGAGTCGAGGAAGTCGGGCACCCCGAAACCAGCCGCAGCCCACCGCTCGAAGTCGCGCACCAGCGCCCGCAGATAGCTCTCGTCGTGCGGCACGTATGCCGTGAGCTCACCGATCGCGGCCACGATCGTCGCGACGTGTTCGCCGGCGACCGCACTCATGTCCGGGTGCGCGAGTGAGCCATCCTTGGCCTGCAGCCCCTGCAGGGCGGAGGCCGCGGCCTTCAGTCGCTTCCAAGGCTCGGCAAAGCCACGATCGGCCAGATCGGCAACTAAAGAATCTACGGTCAATACGCGCTTCATGCTCACTATTGTCTCACGCGAGCGGGTTTGACAGGAAATATGCATGTCATGTTCGCGCTCGACAGACACAAACGGCCTTTCGAGCTGACCTCACCACAACTGTCCGGTAACGTCGCCCTTCGTGACTGACACGCCCACGAGGCAACCCACAGCCATCGACGCGATCGCCGAAGCCCACTTCGCGGCGGAGATCGCGCTCAGCCCGATCACCGGCACGCATTACGGCATCCCCGGCTCGGACGCCCTCCTCGACGATTTCAGTCCCGACGGATACGCGGCGCAGTCCGCACTGCGCCGCGACACCCTCACCAAGCTCGCCGGCGCCGAGCCGCAGGACGATATCGACACCGTCACCCTCGACGCCATGCGCGAGCGGCTCGGCCTTGCCGAGGAGATTGCCGCCGCCGGTCTCGATCGCAGCGAACTCAACGTGCTGGCCGCTCCCTTGCAGTCCATCCGCGGCGTCTTCGATCTGATGCCGACGAGCACCGACGACGACTGGACGACCTTCGCCACACGCCTGACCAGGGTGCCCACCGCCCTGGATCAGTGGATGACCACTCTGATCGCATCGGCGGGCGAAGGTCATGTCGCCCCCATCCGCCAGGTCCGGGCGTGCATCGACCAGTGCGCCAAACTCGTTGCGCCGGAAGGCTATTTCTCCAGCCTTACCACCACCGTCAACGGAGCCGACCTGATCGAGAGCGTGCGCGCGCAGATGGTGAGTGCCATCGGGGAGGCGGCCACGGCATACGGCAATCTGGGTGGGCGCCTCGCCACGCTCCTGGACCGCGCACCCGAAGCGGACGCGTGCGGCCGCGAGCTCTACGCACTCCACTCGCGCTACTTCCTCGGCAGCAGCGTCGACCTCGATGAGACCTATGCGTGGGGTCAGGAGGAGCTTGCGCGGATCGAGCAGCAACGCCGCGAGGTCGCCGATCAGATCCGTCCCGGGGCGACGCCCGACGAGGCGGTCGCGATCCTCGACGCCGACCCGCGCTATCACCTGAACGGCACCGACGCCTTGCGCGACTGGATGCAGGCGCGCGCCGATGAGGTCATCGCCTCCCTCGCCGATGTCCACTTCGACATCCCCGGCCCGGTGCGCGCGATCGAGGGCATGATCGCGCCGACCACCACCGGCGGCATCTACTACACCGGACCCAGTGACGACTTCACCCGCCCCGGCCGGATGTGGTGGTCGGTGCCGGACGGCGTGACCGACTTCACGACCTGGCGCGAGTTGACGACGGTCTACCACGAGGGCGTGCCCGGTCATCACCTGCAGGTCGCCCAGACGGTCTATCGCCGCGACCTGCTCAACAGCTGGCGCCGCCTCGCGTGCTGGACCTCCGGGCACGGCGAGGGCTGGGCGCTCTATGCCGAGCGGCTGATGGCGGAGTTGGGCTATATGGACGACCCTGGCAACCGGCTCGGCTGGCTCGATGGGCAGGCCCTGCGGGCCGCGCGTGTCGTCGTCGACATCGGCGTGCACTGCGGTATGCCCGCGCCCACCGAGGTCGGTGGGGGCGACTGGGACTACGCGAAGGCGTGGACCTTCCTGCGCTCGCACGTGGCCATGGAGGAGCCGATGCTCCGTTTCGAGCTGGACCGCTATCTCGGCTGGCCGGGCCAGGCACCGTCCTACAAGATCGGCGAACGGCTCTGGCTGCAGCTGCGCGACGAGGCGGCAACACGGGCGGGTGCGGGTTTCGACCTGCGCGACTTCCACCGCCGCGCGCTGGACATCGGTAGCGTCGGCCTGGACACGCTGCGCTCGGCAGTGCTGGGCGAGCTCTGAACTCGGTGACGGGCCACCCGCTGGCCGGGTGAGAATACGGGCGTGGATCTGGCCCTGACTCTGACCGTCATTGCGATGACCGTCATCATCGTCGCTCGATTGTGCGAGCAGATCGAGCTGCCCGCGCCGCTCGGCCTGCTGGGGGTGGGAGTGATCGCCTCCTTCGTTCCCGGCGTGCCGACGCTCAGCCTCTCCCCCGACCTCGTGCTTTTTGGGCTGCTGCCGCCCTTGCTGTATGCCGCGGCCCTCAACACCTCGTTGATCGACATTCGCGCGAACATCGGGCCGATCCTCGGGCTCTCCGTCGGGCTGGTGCTGTTCACCGCTCTCGGTGTCGCGCTGGTCGCGTCGGCGCTCCTGCCCATTAGCTTCCCGCTGGCCTTCGCGCTCGGGGCCATCGTCGCTCCTCCCGACGCCGTGGCAGCAACGGCCGTGGCGCGCCAAATCGGCCTGCCACGGCGGATCACGACGATCCTCGAGGGCGAATCGCTCCTGAACGACGCCACCGCACTCGTCGCCCTGCGCACCGCCCTCGCGGCGGCCGGCCTGGCGATCGCCCATGCCGGCGCGGACGCCCACGTCGAACAGGTCAGTGCCGCATCGGTTGCCCAGGACTTCGCCATCGCGGCCTTCGGCGGCGCAGCGACCGGCTGGCTCGTCTTCGTCGTCGTCGGCTTCATCCGCAAGGTTCTCGTGGAAACAGCGGCCGACACGGCCTTGTCCTTCGCCGTCCCCTTCGTCGCCTATGTGGCCGCCGAGAAGGTCCATGCCTCCGGTGTCATCGCCGTCGTGGTTGCGGGGCTCTTTCTCGGCCACCAGGCACCCGTGCTCCAGAGCGCTCCCTCCCGCCTCTCGGAGCGCGTCAACTGGGCAAGCATCACCTTTCTCCTCGAGAACGCGGTCTTCCTCCTCATCGGGTTGCAGATGGCCTCGATCCTCGACTCCGTCCGCGCGGGCGATCTGACGCTGGGCCGCAGCGTGCTCGTCGGATGTGCGGTGCTCGCCGCCTGCTTGATCCTGCGCCCGCTGTGGATGCTCCCCTTCACGTATGCCAGCGCCCGCTCCTCGGGCGATGCCTCCGACCGCATGCGCGCCGGCGTGATCGGCTCGTGGGCCGGTATGCGCGGCGTGGTCACCCTCGCCGCGGCGCTCACCCTCCCGGACAACACGCCATACCGGCCGATGCTCGTCCTGGTCGCACTGATCGTGACGGTCGGAACGCTTGTCCTCCAAGGCTTTTCGCTGCCGTGGTTGTGCCGGGTCTTGGATGTGCGCGGCCCGGATCCGCGTGAGGATGCCCTCGTCGAGGCAACCGTCGTCGGGGCGGCCGCGGGTGCCGGGCTGCGTGCCATCGAGGCCGACCCGGACACCGACCCCGGCGTGCTGGCGACCCTGAAGAGCCAGTCCGCCGCCCGCGTCAACCGGATCTGGGAGCGCCTGGGCAGCCAGCAGAGCGAGACGCCGAGCGAGACCTATCGACGCACCCGGTTGACGATGATCGCGGCCGAGCGCGCGGAGTTGCTGCGCATGCGCTCGACCGCCGCAGTCGACCAGCACGTGCTCACCGCCGTGCTCAACTCCATGGACGCCGAGGAGGCGGCGCTCACCTGGGGCGCGCACCGCGCGGCACGCGTGCGCGAGACGCCTCTCCGCCCGCCTGATGCGGTCACCGCGGCGTGTGCACACCTTCAGTCCGAGGCTCACTGCGTCGTCCCTGATACCCCCGACGGCTGCCCGGCGTGCCTGGCCGAGGGCCTGACCTGGGTGCACCTTCGGATGTGCACCGAGTGCGGTCATGTCGGGTGCTGCGACTCGTCGCCGGGCAAGCACGCCTCCGCGCACTTCCACGACAGCGGTCACCCGGTCATGCGCTCACTCGAGCCCGGCGAGGCGTGGCGTTGGTGCTTCGTGGACGAGGCCCTCGGCTAATCACAGCGTCCAGCAGTTGGAGAACTGCGGCAAGCCGGCGAAGCGGGCTTCGAGGAAGGCATAGGACTGGGCCGCATTGTCCAGCACCCCACCGACGTGGCCAGGCGAGACGACGGTCGAGAAGTAGACATTGGCACCCTTGCTGCACCAGCTCTTGGCCATCGCCTTGCCCACGGCATACGGGATGACATCGTCGAGCACGGAATGCACGACGAGGGTCGGCATGGCCGGCTTGATCGTGCCGATCCGCTGTTGCGCAACCATCGTCTTGAAGGGTTCCTGGGCCAGAATCGTGCTCGCCGGCACCCCGGTCGCGGACAGGGTCTCGGTGCGCACGAAGGCGTGATTGGCCAGGTCGGTGACGCACTCGCCCTCGACCTCGTCCATCGCCTGGCGGCCCGCGGCGTTGAGATAGGGGCTCATGTCGACCCCGTAGCCCGCAGCCAGGCCGCGCATCCCGTAGAGCGCGAACTCGGCATAGAGCGTGCCGTCGAGATTGGCGAGCACAGCGGCCAGGTCGGCAGGGACCGCCGACGCGACCGCGCCCTTGACCCGCAACTCGGGGGCGTATGACGCAGCGAGCTCGGCCGCCGCTGCCGACGCGCCGCCACCTTGCGAATAGCCAACGAGGCCAACAGGATTCGAGCTGGACAGGCCCGATCCCGCGAGGCGCTGGGCGGCACGCACGGAGTCCAGCACAGCCCGTCCCTGGACGACCCGGTTCATATAGGTGTGCACGCCGGCAGTGCCGAGGCCCTGGTAGTCGGTGATCGCCACGGCATACCCGCGCTCGATCAGGCCCTTGATGAAGATCGACTCGTACTCGAAGCCCTCGGACTGCTGCCGCGACGGCGCGCAGCGGTCGGCCAGCCCCTGCGTGCCGACGGCGTAGCCGACGATCGGCCGGTGCCCCAGACCGATCCACGGCGCCTTGGGCACGAGCACGCTGCCAGAGACCGCGACCTTGGCGCCGCTCCGGTCGGTGCTGGTGTAGAGGATGCGCTTGGAGGTCATCACGAGCGAGCTCAGCCCGGCCGGGTCGACCGAGAACGTGAGGTTCTCGCTGCGGATCACATCGCCGGCATTCCCGCTGATCGCGGCCGGCGCCTCGTAGAACGTCGGGCGCGGCGGCTCGGTCGCGCCCGTGGCCGGCCCGGCGAGGGCGAACGCGCCGAGGACGGCGGCAGTGGCGGTGACAACAGAACGACGCATGGGTTCGGAACCTTTCGGGTGAGCAACGCGAAGTGGCTACCCGCAGGTAACTAGCGGATCAGAATAGCGCAGGACATGCCCGTATGCCGCCGCTCACCCACCGTTGGCATCTCGCCGACGACGTGACCCTCGTCGCGCGTCGGTCAGGCCCAGCTTGGCGGCGGCGGGGGTGGCGCCGAGCCGCCGCCACCGCCCGCGGACTCCTCGACCACCGGCGCGGCTGCGACCGCCGGCGCGGCTGCGGGCGCCGGCTCGACAGAAGGAGCCGGGGGCGCGGGCGGCGCGGCCGCAGCCTCGTGCGCCGCGCGGACGGCTCCGGGCGGGGGCGGCGGGGCGCCGGGCGCGCCGAACCCGGGCGCAGCTGCTGGTGAGAGCTGGAGGTTGAGCTGCCCCGAGCCCTCCAGTGAACGCAACTGCTCCATGATCCGCTGGTAGTCGGCCGACGAACCGGGGCGGCCCGCGGCGTTGAGATAGGTCAACACGCCCAGGTCGCGCAGCAAGCGATCCGCGGGTCCACCCGGACCCCCACCGCCACCCGGCGCTCCCATGGGACTGCCGCCCATCATGCCCGCATTGGACATGGCCGAGTCAGCTTTCTGCTGCAGATCCATCGCCGCGGCCTTGGCCTTGTCGAGAAAACCCATGACAACCTCCGAATCGATGCGGCTGAACGTCCCAAACGATAGGTCCGGAGGGCGGCTTTCGCCTACGGTTTGTGCAAGAACGTCGGTGACCCCGCCGGCCATACGGAGAGGAACGCGAATGACCATCCACGGAAGCTTGTTCACCGATTTCCGAGAGAAGGAGACGCAGGACCCGTTCTCGCTGCAGAACAAGAAGATGTTGCGGGTGGACATGCGCTACGGCGAGGTGATGGCCCGGGCCGGCTCGATGGTCGCCTACCAGGGCGATGTGCGCTTCACCAAGCAGAGCTCCGGGCTGGGGCGGATGTTCAAGTCGGCGGTGACCGGCGAGGGCGTCACGATGATGACCTGCTCCGGGCAGGGCGATCTCTTCCTGGCGGACGAGGCCAGCGAGGTGCAAATCATGTATCTGCAGGACGACGCGATCTCGGTCAACGGCCGAAATGTGCTGGCCTTCAGCAACTCGATCCAGTGGGACATCCACCGCATCCAGGCCCGTGGCGCCGCCATGACCGGCGGGCTCTACAACGTCTCCCTGCGCGGCACGGGCTATGTCGCGGTGACCACCAAGGGCGACCCGGTGGCCCTCGACGTGGCCAGCAGCCCCACCTTCGGTGACGCCCAGGCTGTCGTGCTGTGGACGGCGGGCGTGCGGATGGACGTCCGCGTGGACACCGGTGGCATCGGCTCGATGATCCGCGGTGGCACGGGCGAGCTGCTGCAGATGGCCTTCTCGGGCCAAGGCTATGTCGTGGTCCAGCCGAGTGAGTCGGTCACCGACGGCGGTCACCAGCAGCAGTCCGGCGGCTCCAGCAGCATGCTGGGCGGCCTACTCAGCTGACGCCTGGCGGTCAGTGCCCGGGCTGGTCGCTCGGGTACTGCGCCGGGAAGGCCGTCGCGCCGTCGGCCGGGGCCGGCTGGTCCGCTGCCGGCCCGTCCGCGGCGGGAGCATCCGGCCGCTGCTCGGCAACCTTGTCCAGGCCGGTCCCGAGCGCCGCGCTGAACTTGGCGACCTTGTCGTGGTACTTGCCATCGGTGCGCTCGTCGACAAGCGTGGTGGCCTTGGCCACCCAGCCGTCGACCTTCTCGCGGTTGTCGTGAGTGAGCGTGCCCACCTGGGCGCGCACGCCGTCATACGTCTTCTGGGCGAACTTGCCGAATTCGTCGAGCCGACGCTCGAGGTCGAGGTCGTCGACAGCCTTCCTCAGCGATTCGTTCATGGCCATGGGGAATCCCCTCCTGCGTGGATCCGTAGCCGCCCGGTGGCGGCCTTACCGTGCCATTCAACGTGATCGGCGAGCGCGATTGTTCCCTGCGCCCGGCCTTCCGGCACCGATCCCCGGCGGATCCGGGGCAACCCTGAGCCCGCCTCAGTCCTCGCGCAGGCAGACCAAATGAGCGACGAGCGCCGTCCATCCGGTCTGGTGCGTGGCGCCCAACCCGGCTCCGGTGTCGCCGTGGAAGTACTCGCTGAAGGTCGGGTGCGCCTGCCAGAGGGGATGGGTCGGTATGTCGCGTGGATCGCTCGGGCGACGCCCGTCCGGTCCGATGCGAAACAGGCCCACCAGCCGGCGGTCGATATCGTCGGCGACCTCGGCGACGCCGATCAGCCGACCCGACCCCGCTGGGTACTCGACCTGGACATCGGCGGCCATGCCCCCGGCATACCGGCGCAAAGCGTCGGTGAGCAATACATTGACCGGGAACCAGATCGGGCCGCGCCAGTTGGAGTTGCCGCCGAAGAGGCGTGAGTCCGACGCACCCGGCACATAGCGCACGGGCAGGTCGGCACCCTCCAGTTGCAGCGTCGTGCCCTCGCGATAGGCCGCCGACATCGACCGGATGCCGCCGGGCGCGAGGAACTCCGACTCATCGACCAACCTCCGCAGCAGCCGGACCAGCCGGTCGGGCGTCAGGACCGAGAGAGTGTCCGGTGAGCCGTCAGCGAGGTGCACGAGCGCATCGAGCAACTCGGGCCGGCGCGCCTGCAGCCAGGCCCGGTGCCCGGTGAAGTCGGGCAGGGTCGCATCCACCCAGGCGGGCATATTGGCCACGCCGATCAGCGGCAGCAGCCCGACCATCGAGCGCAAGCGCACCTTCTGCGAGCTGCCGTCCGCAGCCACGACGACGTCGTAATAGAAGCCGTCCTCCTGATCCCAGAGCTCGACATTGTCGGAGCCGAAGAAGTCCATCGCCTCGGCGATCGCGAGGAAGTGCTCGAAGAATTTCGTCGCGACCTCGTCCCAGGCCGGCTGGGTGCGTGCCAACTCCCAAGCGATCCGCAGCATGAGCAGGCAGTAGAACGCCATCCAGCTCGTGGCATCCGACTGCTCCAGGCGCGAGCCGTCGGGCAGGGGCGCGCTGCGGTCGAAGGGTCCGACATTGTCCATCCCGAGGAAGCCGCCCTCGAAGAGATTGGAGCCTTCGGCATCCTTGCGGTTGACCCACCAGCCGAAGTTGAACAGCAGCTTGGTGAACACCCGTGTCAGGAACTCCTGGTCGCGACTGCCGTCGATGGTGTAGACCTGCCACGCCGCCCACGCGTGGACCGGCGGATTGACGTCGGAGAAATTCCATTCGTAGGCTGGCAGCTGACCATTGGGATGCATCGCCCACTCCCGGCACATCAGCACCAGTTGCTCCTTGGCGAAGTCCGGGTCGACGTGCGCCAGTGCCACGCAGTGGAAGGCGAGGTCCCAGGCCGCGAACCACGGGTACTCCCATTCGTCGGGCATCGAGATGACGTCGGCGAGCGAGAGGTGTCGCCAGCTGGTGTTTCGGCCCAGCGGTTGGCGGGCCAGCCGTTCGCGCGGCGGCGCGGGCTCGGCGGGGTCGCCCTCGAGCCATTGCCGAACGTCATACCGATAGATCTGTTTGCACCACTGCAGACCGGCGAACGCGCGCCGGGCGATGAAGGCGTCCTCGGGCGGCACGTCGGCGGGGATCACGGCGGCATAGAAGGCGTCGGCCTCGCCGTGGCGCGCGTCGCGGATGGCGTCGAAATCGGCGAACGGGTCGGCCGTGCGCACGTCGCCGTCGCGAATCAGCCGCAACCGGATGGTTACCGACTCCCCCGGCGCGACCGCGTCCCAGTGCCACCAGAAGGCGGCCTTGGTCCCGTGCCCGCGCCGCACCATCGAGGCATCGCCATGGACCACGGCCGCATTGATCGCGTCCTTGGGGTGCTTGCTGCCGCCGGGCACACCGAAGGTCGCCTGCTGGTTGGTCTCGTTGTCGCAGAAGAGGATTCGCGGCTCGGCGTCGGCGACGAGCAGGTAGCGACCGAGGTAGCCGTGCTCGGCGATGATCGCCGACTCGTCCTTGGGGCCGCGGGCCAGGCGCAGGCGCGGGACGCGCTCGTCGCGTCCCCAGGACCAGGTGTTGCGGAACCATAGGTGCGGCAACAGGTCGAGTGGCGCCGGGTCGGGGCCGTGGTTGGTCGCCGTGATCTCGACCAGGACATCCTCGGGGCCGGCCTTCGCATGGGTGACGAGCACGTCGAAGAAGCGCGAGTCGTCCAGCACACCGGTGTCGGTGAGTTCGAGCTCGTCCTGACCAAGCCCGCGAGCGGCGTTCTCGGTGACGAGGTGGTCATACGGGAAGGCGCGTTGCGGATAGCGATAGAGGACCTGGGCATAGGAGTGGGTGGGCGTCCCATCGATAGGCCACCAGTACTCCTTGACGTCCTCGCCGTGGTTGCCCTGCGGATTCGTTAGGCCGAAGAGGCGCTCCTTGAGCCGGTCGTCGTGGCCGTTCCAGAGGGCGAGCCCGAGATTGAGGAAGCCGAAGCGATCGGTCAGCCCGGCGATGCCGTCCTCACCCCAGCGGTAGGCCCGGGTGTGGGCGTGGTCGAAGGGGAAGAAGCTCCAGGCATCCCCGTCGGCGGAATAGTCCTCTCGCACCGTGCCCCACTGCCGGCCGGCGAGATAGGGCCCCCACAGCCGCCACGGGCTGTCCGGCCGCTGCGCCTCGCTCAGCCGGGCGTGCTCAGCGGTGGGCGGCATCGGCTGATCGGTCACGGGCCCAGCCTGTCACCTCCGTTATCCGGATGCCGCAGGCGTGGGCAGCCTGTGAACTCCCTATGACTTCACGTGCTCGGCGAGGTGATTGTCGGTGGCGACGTTTAGAGTCCCGGACATGGATTGGCGTTTGGGTGCCGACAGCGGCCGCGCGGTGCAGACCGCCACCCGCTCCCCCGGTGCGCCCAGCCCCGCCGCTGCTCCGGCCGGGGCGTCCGCCCCCGATGGTCGTATGCCGCGTGCCCGCCGCATCCTGCCGCGTCGCGCCTGGCTGCCGTGGCTGGCGCTCGCCCTGGTGGGCGTCCTCGCTGTTGCCGCCCTCGTGCGCACCTTCGCCATCCCGGCCGAATACACCGACGCCAAGGCCCGCGCGGCCGCGAGCCCGATGGTCAGCAAGGCGATAGCGGATGCGGGGCGCCAACCGCCCGCTGCGGCAACGGCATACGGCAAGATCCAGCCGTCCCTGGTGGTGATCACCACGGGCGGCGGCGCGGAGCGCGGCCTCGGGGCGGGCTTCATCGCCAACGCCGACGGCACGATCCTGACGGCCAATCACGTCATCGACGGCGCGACCCGGATCGAGGTCCGCTTCGCCGACGGCACACGCACGACGGCGACGGTCGCCGAGGCGAAGCCGGAGAACGACCTGGCAACGCTCAAACCCGCTCGCCTACCGGATGTCGTGGTGCCGGCCACGCTGGCCGGCGCCGAGGGGATCGGCCAAGACGTCTACGCCGTCGGCAACCCGCTGGGACTGACCTTCTCGCTGTCCGCGGGGGTGATCTCGGCGACCGGGCGCGCCATCGAGACCGAGAGCGGCCCGTTGACGAACCTGATCCAGTTCGACGCGGCGGTCAACCCCGGCAACTCCGGCGGCCCGCTGCTCAACCGGGCCGGCAATGTCATCGGCGTCGTGACCGCCCTCGCCAACCCCTCCAAGCAACCCTTCTTCGTCGGCATCGGCTTCGCCGTGCCGATCGCCGCCGCCGGTGGGGCCGTCCGCGCCGCCCCGATGTGACCGTCAGGAGATTCATCGATGACTGAACCCGCCCCCACCGCCCGCCCCCTGGAGCAGACGCTCTACGAGGTCAAGAAGACGATCGTCGGCCAGGACGAGCTGCTGCAAAAGATGATCGTCGCCTTGCTGGCCCGCGGACACCTGCTCGTCGAGGGCGTCCCCGGGCTGGCCAAGACGCTGGCGATCAAAGCCCTTGCCGAGGCGATCGGCGGCAACTTCAAGCGCATCCAGTTCACCCCTGACCTCGTGCCCGCTGACCTCGTCGGCACCCGCATCTACAACCAGCAATCCGGTCAGTTCCAGGTAGCGCTCGGCCCGGTCTTCGCTAATCTCGTCCTCGCCGACGAGATCAACCGGGCTCCCGCCAAGGTGCAAAGCGCGCTCCTTGAGGTCATGCAGGAGCGTCAGGTGACCATCGGCCGCGAGACCTTCCCGGCGCCGGCGCCCTTCCTGGTGATGGCCACCCAGAATCCGATCGAGTCCGAGGGCACCTATCCCCTGCCTGAAGCCCAGGTTGACCGCTTCATGCTCAAGGTCAAGGTCGGATACCCCTCTCCCGCAGAGGAGTTCGTGGTCGTCGAGCGGATGCTCGGATTGGGCGAGAAGACCCAGGCCGTGCTCGACCCGGAGCACCTATTGCGCCTGCAGAAGGCTGCCGATGCGGTCTATGTCGACCCCGGAATCATTCAGTATGCCGTTCGGGTCGCCGGCGCCACCCGCGAGCCGGGGCTGCTCGGCCTGCCGGATCTCGGGCGCTTGATCACCTTCGGCGCTAGCCCGCGCGCGTCCATCAATATGGTGCTCGCGGCACGGGCCCTGGCCTTCCTGCGCGGTCGCGACTATGCGCTGCCCGAGGATGCCCGCGACCTCGCCCTCGACATCCTGCGACACCGCTTGGTGCTCTCCTACGAGGCGCTGGCCGACAATGTCGACCCCGACGACATCGTCCGCGCGATCCTTGCGGCGGTCCCCCTGCCCGACGTCGAGGGCCGCCCCCGCGCCGCGGAGTCGATCCAGTGGCAGCCATCGACCTGAGCGCGGGCGCCGTCCTGCGCCGCGTCGAATGGACCGTGCTGCGCCCCCTCGACGGGGCGCTGCAGGGCGATTTCGCGACCCTCTTCCGCGGCGAGGGCATCGACTTCCGCGAAATGCGTGAGTACGTCCCCGGCGACGACCTGCGCCGGATCGACTGGAACACCACCGCGCGCATGGACACGCCGTATGTCCGTGACTATTCCGAGGACCGCGACCTGACCGCCTGGTTGTTGCTGGACCGTTCGGCGTCGATGCGCTTCGGGCCGACCGGCCGTGGCAAGGACGCGATCGTCGTCGACCTCGTCGCCTGCTTCGCCCAACTGCTCGGCCGCGGTGGCAACAAACTCGGCGCGGTTCTCTTCGACGACGGTCCGGTGGCAACCATTCCGCCCCGCAGTGGCCGCACGCAGGTGTTGCGCCTGATCCATGAGCTAGGTCGACGCGAGCCCCGATCGCAGGCCACGACCGAGCTTGCCGGGCTGCTGCGTGCGGCGGTGGCCACCATTCGGCAGCGCAGCCTGGTCGTGGTCATCTCCGACTTCATCAGCCCGCCCGGGTGGGAGAAGCCCCTGCGCCAGCTCGCGCAACGCCACGATGTCATGGCTATCCAGATCGTCGATCCGCTCGAGCATTCCCTGCCCGATGTCGGGGTGATCGTCCTGCAGGACAACGAAACCGGCGACCAAGTGGTCGTCGACACTGGCGACGCGGGCTTCCGGTCCCGGATGGCCGCGCTTGCCGAGGAGCAGAACGACGCGCTGACGGCGACGATCCGGCGCACGGGGTTGACGCTGCAAACGATTCGCACTGACGAGGACCTGCTGGGTGCGTTCCTACGGATGGCGCACCAGCGGAAAATGAGCCGGCGATGACCTTCTCCGTGCCGTGGGCGCTGGCCGCGCTGCTCGCTTTGCCGCTGCTGGTGATCGCCTACCGCCGCGCGCTGGGCCGGGCCGCGCGCGATCAGGAGGCGCTGCGCCGGACGGGGCTCGTCCCGGTCACCCGCTCGGTGTCCCGGTGGCAGCACGTCGCGCCGAGCCTGTTGCTCGGCGCGCTGACCTTGCTCATCATCGGCGCGGCCGGGCCGAGAGCCACGCTGGAGACCCCGCGCCGCGAAGGCACCGTGATCCTCGCTTTCGACGTCTCCAACAGCATGCAGGCCGAGGATCTTGCGCCGAACCGATTGGCGGCGGCCAAGGTCGCCGCCAAGGCCTTTGTCGCCAAACAACCCGCCACGATCAAGATCGGGGTCGTCGCCTTCAGCGACACCGCCTTGATCACCCAGCAGCCGACCGACGACCCGCTCGAGGTCGACGCGGCGATCAACCGGCTCACCAGCCACGGTGGCACTTCGCTCGGACAAGGCATCTACGCCTCGCTGCAGGCCATTTCCGGCGGCAAGCTCAATGTCGATGACAAGCGCCTCAAGAACGACCCCGACAGCATCGACATCGGCTATTTCGGCGCGTCGGCGATCATCCTGCTCTCGGACGGCCAGAGCGACGCCCAACTCGACCCGCTGGCGATGGCGCGTCTGGCGTCGGTGGCGGGGGTCCGCATCGACAGCGTCGGTCTGGGCAGCCCGGAAGGAGCGAGCGTCACCGTGGACGGCGTGACCCAGCAAACCGCCCTCGATTCGGCCGCTCTCCAGGCCATCGCCGATGCGGCGAACGGCCGCTACTACTCAGCGGTCGACAGCGACGCCCTCAGCGCCGTCTACTCGTCGATCGATCTGAAGTGGACGAGCGTGCGTGAGGTGACCGGGCTGGCGCCCTACTTCGCCCTGCTCGCCATCCTGGCGGCGGCCACCGCGATGATCGTCTCGATCGTTCGCACTGGGCGAGTGATCGCGGCATGAGATTCGGCTGGCCACTCGCCCTCACCGCGCTCGTCGCCGTGCCGGTCCTCCTCGCCCTCTATCTCTGGGCGCAGCGCCGGCGCCGGCCGGCCGCGATCCAGTACTCCAACGTTGCGCTCGTCCGTGCCGCGGTCGGCGCGAGGAAGCGCCGGTGGACCAGGCACCTGCCGATCGCCGCCATGCTCCTCGGCCTGGCCGCGCTCGCGGTCGGAGCCGCGCGGCCCACGGCGACCATGCAGGTGCCCACCAACCGCACCTCGATCATCGTGGCCCTTGATGTCTCGCGCTCGATGTGCTCGGTGGATATCGAACCCAATCGCCTGGTCGCCGCCAAGAGCGCCCTGCGCGACTTCATCAAGGCGCAGGACCCCAGCACCCGCATCGGCTTGATCGCCTTCGCCGGGTATGCCGAGCTGGTCACTCCGCCGACCACCGACCGTGACCAGTTGCTCACCAGCGTCGACGGACTCGCCACCGGGCGAGGCACGGCGATCGGGGCGGCCATCCTGAAGTCGGTCGATGCCATCGCGAGCATCAACCCCGCCGTCAAACCGGTTGGCCCCGACGAGGCTCCCGAGCCGCCGCCAGATGACAATGTGCCCTTCCCCGCGCCCGTCCCGAAGAACGTCGAGCCGCCCACCACCGAGCCGGTTGCCGATGTCGTCGTCCTGCTCACCGACGGCGCCAACACCCGGGGCGTCCTCCCCCTCGCTGCGGCCGCGATCGCCGCCGACCGGGGCGTCCGCGTGTATCCCATCGGTTTCGGCACCACCAATCCGACGCACATGGCGTGCACCGCCGACCAGCTCGGCGCCGATGCCTTCGCCGAGGGCGGCCCTTATGGTCGGGGCAACGCCGCGCAGTTCCTGGTCGTCGACGAGCCGACGCTGGAGGCCGTGGCCATGGCGACCGGCGCGTCCTATGCCCCGGCAACGACGGGCAAGCAGTTGTCCTCGGTGCTCAGCTCGGTGCCCAAGGATCTGATCCTGACCACCCAGCGCGTGGAGTTGGCTCCCGCCTTCGCCGCCTTGGGGGCGCTGCTCCTGCTGCTCGGCGCGGCCATCGCCGCCCGCCAGCGCACCTTCCCGTGAACTGCTTACGCCGCTGCGGACCTGGTGGCACCTGGCCGTCATCGAATACCGGAACCGCCCGTCGAAAGGCCGGTTCAGCCCCGTCGAAAGGCCGGTTCAGCGGCCGATCGGTAGCTCCTGCCCGGCGGGCACGGCAAAGCGGGCTAGCTCGGCGGCCAGGTCGGCGTTGACATAGGCCTGGAGCCGGGTGCCGTCGGCAGTGTGATCGCTGCCCAGCAACTCGCCGGACTCGTGGATGCGCGAGAGCAGGTCACCGCGGTCATACGGCACGAGGGCGTCGACCGCGATCCGCGGGCGCGGCAATTCATCTGCAACCAGCACGATGAGTTCCTCGATCCCGGCACCGGTGTGGGCGGAGACGGCGATGGCGTGCTTCTCGTGCCGCAGGATCCGGTCGATCACCTCGGGGTCGGCGATATCGGCCTTGTTGACGACGATGATCTCTTTGACATCCGCGGCATCGACATCGGCGAGCACCGCTCGCACGGCGCTGATCTGGCCCTCCGGATCGGGATGCGACCCGTCGACCACATGCAGCAGCAGGTCGGCGTCGGCGACCTCCTCCAGGGTCGAACGGAAGGCGTCGATCAACTCGTGGGGCAACTGCCGCACGAAACCGACGGTGTCGGTCAGGGTGAACTCACGGCCATCGGATGTCTGCGCGCGTCGTACGGTGGTGTCCAGGGTGGCGAAGAGCTGGTTCTCGACGAGCACGCCCGCCCCGGTGAGCCGGTTGAGCAGCGAGGACTTGCCGGCGTTGGTGTAGCCGGCGATGGCCACGCTCGGCGTGCCGTGCGCCTTGCGCGAGTGGCGCTTGGTGTCGCGATGCGTCTTCATCTCGCGGATTTCCCTGCGCAGCTTGGCGATTCGCGAGTTGATCCGGCGCCGGTCAAGCTCGATCTTGGTCTCGCCGGGGCCGCGCGAGCCGATACCCTCACCACCCGCGACCCGGCCACCCGCCTGCCGGGACATCGACTCACCCCAACCGCGCAGTCGCGGGAGGAGGTACTGCAACTGGGCCAACTCGACCTGCGCCTTGCCCTCGCGCGACTTGGCGTGCTGGGCAAAGATATCCAGGATCAGTGCGGTGCGGTCGATGACCTTGACCTTGACGATGTCCTCCAGACCGCGCCGCTGCGAGGGCGCCAGCTCGGAGTCGCACACCACCGTGTCAGCACCCTCGGCGATCACGACGTCGCGCAGTTCGAGGGCCTTGCCCGAGCCCAGCCACGTGCCCGGGTCCGGTCGCTGACGGCGCTGCATCAGCCCCGCGAGCACCGTCGAGCCCGCCGTCTCGGCGAGAGCCGCCAACTCGCGCAGCGAGTTCTCGGCGTCCTCCGCCGTGCCCTCGGTCCAAACCCCGGCGAGGACAACGCGCTCGAGCCGCAACTGGCGGTACTCGACTTCGGTGACGTCCTGCAGTTCCGTCGACAGGCCCTGAACCCGCCGCAGCGCCGTCCGTTCCTCGCGATCGAACTGATCGCCGTCGCGGTCATCGACCTCGTATGCCGTGCTCGCCAGCGCACTCGCCCGCCGGCCGAAAGGATCGCGCTCGTCGGCGACCGGGGTGGTCGGGGAATCCCTGTGTGCCTCACTCATATGGCGTCCAGGTTCTCATGCACACGCAGGCAAGAGCCACCGAGATTCCGGACCAATCCTCGTCAGGCGCTGCTCAGCCGTCGGCGTCGGCCCAGATCCGGGCGTCGCGGGCGGAGGTTCGCTCGGCGTTGGCCTCCTGATCGTCCGGGGCCTGCTGGCTCTCGCGTTCCGCCTCGACCCGGCCGCGATAGAGGTCGACCTCGCGGGCGACCCGGCCCGCGTCCCAGCCCAGGACCGGCGCCACGAGGTCGGCCGCCGCCTGCGCCGAATCCACGCCACGACTCGGTGTCTCGATCGAGATGCGCGTGCGACGGGCGAGCAGGTCGTCCAAGTGCAAGGCGCCCTCATTGGTCGCGCCGTAGACGATCTCGACCTTGAGGTATTCCTCTGCCCCCGGCAGCGGCTCAGCAAGTGATGGGTCGGCCGCGAGCAGGTCGAAAAGCTCGTGCACGAGCGAGCCGTAGCGACCAAGGAGGTGCGTCAGCCGCCATACGGGCAGGTCGTGTTTGCGTGAGAGGCGATCGAGCTGGTTCATCAGCGCGGGGTAGCCGTCGGCGCCGAGCAGCGGGATGTGTTCGGTGACGCTGTCCGCGACACCGGGGCCCAAATCTTCGCGTGCCGCGTCGATGGCGTCGGCCGCCATGACCCGATAGGTCGTGTATTTGCCGCCCGCGATCGAGATCAGGCCCGGCTGTGGGCGCGCCACCGCGTGCTCGCGGGAAAGCTGCGAGGTTTGCTCGTCCTCGCCCGACAACAACGGCCGCAGACCGGCATAGACACCCTGGATGTCGTCATGGGTGATCGGGTTGGTGAGCGCCGAATTCACATGCGCGAGAAGGTAATCAATGTCTGCCTTGCTAGCCGCAGGGTGCGCGAGGTCGAGGTTCCAGTCGGTGTCAGTGGTGCCGATGATCCAGTGCGTGCCCCACGGGATCACGAAGAGCACTGAGCTCGGCGTGCGCAGGATCAGCCCGACCTCGGAGTTGATCCGGTCGCGCGCGACGACGATGTGCACGCCCTTCGACGCCCGCACATTGAAGCGGCCGCGGCCACCCGCGAGGGTCTGGATGTCGTCGGTCCACACGCCGGTGCAGTTGATGACGACACTGGCCCTGACGCCGGTGCGGTTGCCGGTCTCGAGGTCCTCGACCTCAGCACCGACGATGCGCTCGCCGGCCCGGTCCAACTCCGTCACCCGCGTCGACGTCATCACGATCGCGCCGTAGGCCGCGGCCGTGCGCGCGACGGTCAGCGTGTGTCGCGCGTCGTCCATCTGCGCGTCGTAGTACAGCAAGGCGCCCGTATGCCCGTCCTTGCGCAGCGCGGGCACCAGCCGTTGGGCGCCGTTGCGGGTCAGTTGCCGGTGGCCCGGCACCGAGCGAGCGCCGCCCATATTGTCGTAGAGCGTCAACCCAGCCGTGACATAGGGCCGCTCCCACATGCGGTGGGTCAGGGGATAGAGGAAGGGCACCGGCTTGACCAGGTGGGGCGCCAGGCGGGTCAGCGCGAGTTCGCGTTCCTTCAGGGCCTCGCGGACCAGCCCGAAGTCCATCTTCTCCAGATAGCGCAAGCCGCCGTGCATGAGCTTGCTCGACCGTGACGACGTGCCCGACGCGAGGTCGCGCTGCTCCACCAGAGCGACCGAGAGGCCGCGGGTCGCTGCGTCCAGGGCAGCACCGGCGCCAGTGATGCCGCCGCCGATGACCAGGACGTCGAACTCACGTTCGCCCAGGCGGCGCCAGGCCTTGGCCCGGTAGCCGGGATCGAGACGGGGTGGGGTCGTCATACGGCCATTGTCCCCAGCGGGCTAGGGTGCCCACGAACGGTGGCCGACGTGATTACCGTGACAGCCGGCGTGCTGAGGTTGAGAAGGAGTGTCCGGTGAGCAAGCGCACATACGTCCTGGCGATCGACCAGGGGACGACGAGCACGCGGGCGATCCTCTTCGACGCGGCCGGGACGATAGTCGCCGTCGACCAGCGCGAGCACCGGCAGATCCTGCCCCGCGCCGGGTGGGTCGAACACGACGGCATCGAGATCTGGGACAACACGCGCGAGGTCGTCGGCGGCGTGCTGGGCAAGGCCAATGTCAACCGCGGTTCGGTCGCGGCGGTCGGGATCACCAATCAACGCGAGACGACAATCGTCTGGGACCGCGCCACTGGGCAGCCGATCGCGAACGCCATTGTCTGGCAGGACACCCGGACCGGACGGCTGGTGCAGGAGCTCGCCGGCGACGAGGGACCGAACCGGCATGCCGCCCGCACCGGCCTGCCCCTCGCCACCTATTTCGCCGGGCCCAAGGCACGCTGGCTGCTCGATTCGGTCGAGGGGGCGCGGGAGCGGGCCGAAGCCGGCGAGTTGCTCTTCGGCACCATGGACACGTGGCTGATCTGGAATCTCACCGGCGGCGTGGACGGTGGTCTGCACATCACTGATGTCACCAACGCGAGCCGGACGCTGCTGATGGATCTCGAGACGCTGCAATGGGATTCGGACCTGTGCGCGGCCATCGGGCTGCCGATGGCGATGCTGCCCGAGATCCGCAGCTCGAGCGAGGTCTACGGAGTGTGTCAGCCGGGTTCGGGGCTGCTGGCTGATGTGCCGGTCGCCGGCATCCTCGGCGATCAGCAGGCGGCGACCTTCGGGCAGAGCTGCCTCACGCGCGGAATGGCCAAGAACACTTATGGCACAGGCAATTTCATGCTGCTGAACACCGGCACCGAGATCGTCCCATCCCGTAACGGGCTGCTCACGACGGTCTGCTACCGGCTCGGCGACGAGCCGGCGGTCTATGCGCTGGAGGGCTCGATCGCGGTCACCGGGTCGTTGGTCCAATGGCTTCGTGACAACCTCGGCATCATCGGGTCAGCGCCCGAGGTCGAGACTTTGGCGCTGGGCGTCGCCGACAACGGCGGTGCCTACTTCGTGCCGGCCTTCTCCGGGTTGTTCGCGCCCTACTGGCGCCCCGATGCCCGCGGAGCGATCGTGGGCCTGACACGCTTCGTGGACAAGGGCCACATCGCGCGAGCGGCCTTGGAGTCCACGGCATTTCAGACCTATGACGTCTTGCAGGCGATGAACGCCGACTCCGGCGTCGACTTGACCGAGCTGAAGGTCGATGGCGGCATGACGGCCAATGACACGCTCATGCAGTTCCAGGCCGACCTGCTCGGTGTCGAGGTGATCCGGCCGGTGGTGACCGAGACGACGGCGCTGGGCGCGGCCTACGCGGCTGGGCTGGCGGTGGGCTACTGGTCGAGTACCGATGACATCCTGGCGAACTGGCAGGAGTCGAAGCGGTGGTCGCCGCGGATGGCGACTGCTGATCGCGATCGGCTGCTGCGCGGGTGGGCGAAGGCCGTCGAGCGGACCCTGAACTGGGTCGACGACGACGTCGAGCAGTGATGACAGAGCACTACTTTTCGGCCGAGCCGGCGACCGCGGAGAAGCAGCGGCGGATCACCGTCGAGTTGGCGGGCGCCGAGCGCGAGGTGGCAGTGGCGTCAGGGATCTTCAGCCCCGACGGCATCGACCGCGGGACGGCGGTGCTGTTGCGTGAGGCGCCGAAACCGCCGGCGGCCGGGGAGTTCTTGGACCTGGGCTGCGGCTGGGGGCCGCTGGCGTTGACGCTGGCCCTGCTCGCCCCGGAGGCGCAGGTATGGGCCGTGGACGTCAACGAGCGCGCACTGGATCTGTTGCGGCGCAACGCTCTTGGGCTCGGCCTCTCCGGCGTGCGCGCGGGGACGGCCTCGTCGGTGCCCGACGAAGTACGCTTCGACCTGATCTGGTCCAACCCACCCATCCGCATCGGCAAGGCCGCATTGCACGACCTGCTGCGCACCTGGCTGCCGCGGTTGCGCGAGGGGGGCACGGCATACCTGGTGGTGGCGAAGCAACTGGGAGCGGACTCGCTGCAGCGCTGGCTCGCCGAGACCTTCCCGGCGTATGCCGTGGATCGCTACGCCACCGAGAAGGGCTTTCGCGTCCTGCGGGTCAGCCCTCGAGAGTGATGGTGCCGTCGGCGACGAGGACCGCGGGGCCGGCGAGTTCGACGTGGTTGTCCGGAAGGAGGCGCACGCGCAGGCGGCCGCCGGGCACGTCGACCAGCCAGGTGCCGTCCTGATCGTCGCCGCCGGCCCACAGGTGGGTGGCGATCGCGGCCGCGCAGACGCCCGTGCCACAGGATTCGGTCTCGCCGACGCCGCGCTCGTGCACCCGCATGCGCACATGGCCACGGGCGAGCGGTTGGACGAATTCGACGTTGGTGCCTTGCGGCGCAGGGGGTTTGACGTCGGGCGCCTCGGTCAGGTTGAGCGCGTCGAGCTGCACCGTGGGCGGCACGGCAGCAACGGTGTGGGGGTTGCCCAGGTCAAGGCGCAGAGCGGAGAAGGGCTCGTGGCCCTCGAGGTGGACAAGAGAGTCCATACCGTCGGCTGCATGCTCGGGGTCGGTCAGCCGCCAGGCTCCCATGTCGACGACGACGGTCTCGCCGTCGAAGGTGATCTGCTTGACGCCCGAACGGGTCGCGACGCCGAAGCCGCTCTCAGGGGCGAGGCCCTCGCGGCGCAGATACGCGGCGAAGACGCGCACGCCGTTGCCACACATCTCGGCGATGCTGCCGTCGGCATTGCGGTAGTCCATGAACCATTCGGCCCGATCGGCCTGGGCGCGCACGTCGGGGTCGGTCGCGAGCCGGGTCGGTGCCACCCGGATGACACCGTCGCCGCCGATGCCCGAGCGCCGGTCGGCGAGCTTGGCGGCTAGTTGGGCGGTCAGGGCGAAGGTGCCCTCTCGGTCATCGAGCAGGACGAAATCGTTGCGGGTGCCGTGACCCTTGGTGAACCGCACGCTCGCAGGCATACGTCCATTGTCCCTTACCCACGAACGCGACCTAGACGCCTCGGGGAGCCGGCGAGGTGGCGCGCTGGCACCGCTGGTCCCGGAAACGCCGAGGCGGCAGAGCCGGGGCTAGTTTGCGGCCGCGACGACGGCCAGTGCCTGGTCGAGCAGGTCGGGGGTGCTCGCATCGAGCCAGGTGATCCGGGCATCGGGGCGGAACCAACTTTCCTGGCGGCGCACGAAGCGCCGCGTCGCCATAGTGGTCGCGGCAATCGCCTCTGCCGCGGTCAGCTCGCCGTCGAGTTGAGCCAGGGCCTGGCTGTAGCCGATTGCTGTCCGCGCCGTGCGGCCCGCGCGCAAACCCTCGCCCACCAAGCCGGCCACCTCGTCGACCAGCCCGTCGGCCCACATCTGCTCGGTGCGCCGGCCGATCCGCTCATCGAGCACCGTGCGGTCGAGCCGGAGCCCGATCACCATCGTGGCGCGGCGATACACCCGCTCGGGCAGCGCGGCGGTGAAGGGCGCACCGGTGAGTTCGTTGACCTCGAGCGCCCGGACGACCCGCCGTGCGTTCGTCGGCAGAATGTGCTGCGCGGCAATCGGATCCACCTTCGCCAAGCGCTGGTGAGCGGCCGCAACTCCGCGCTCCGCGGCATACGCCTCCCAACGGGCCCGCACGGCCGGGGCGGTCGGCGGGATATCCAGCGCATCGAGCGCGGCCCGCACATAGAGCCCCGATCCGCCCACGAGCACCGGCACGAGCCTCCGCGCCGCGATCGCGTCCAGATCTACCCGCGAATCCCGTTGGTAGACCGCGACACTCGCCTCATCGCGCACGTCCAGCACGTCCAGCTGATAGTGCCGTATGCCGCGGCGCTCCCCCATCGGCAGTTTGGCCGTCCCGATGTCCATGCCGCGATACAGCTGCATCGCGTCTGCGTTGACGATCTCGCCGCCCAGCCGCTCGGCGAGCTCGAGAGCCAGGGCTGATTTGCCGGTCGCTGTCGCCCCCACCACCGCGACGATCGGCGTGGGCTCAGTGGCCAAACGGATCCTCGTCCACACCGGGCATCCAGGTCTGTCCCGGTGCGCCCCAACCCTTTTCGCGGATGGTCTTGCGGGCCTTCTTCTGCAGCTTGTCATCAAGCCGGTCGACATAGAGGAAGCCGTTGAGGTGGTCGTACTCGTGCTGCATGCACCGCGCGAACCACCCGGTCGCCGTGAAAGCGATCTCGTTTCCCTCCCGGTCGAATCCGGTCACCTCGGCGCGCTCGCCCCGGCGCAGCGCGTAATGCAGACCCGGCACCGACAAGCACCCCTCGGACTCGTTGTCGGGATCGGGCTTGCCGTCCGCGGGACGGGTGGCACGGACATACGGGTTGACGATGACACCGAGCGGTGGCACACCGTCCTCGTTGTCCAGGTGCCAGGTGAAGATGCGCAGGCTCACGCCGATCTGCGGCGCGGCGAGACCGACACCATGGGATGCCGTCTGGGTCTCGAACATGTCGTCGATCAGGGTCTGCAGATCGGCGCCGAAATCGGTGACCAGGAGGGCGCGTTTGTGGAGCACCGGTTCGCCGGTGATCACGATGGGACGGACGGGCATACGCGACATTCTCTCGTATGCCGGCAGCCGTCCCGGACATTCGCAGCCGCGTCACAGTCCGGCCCCAGCACATTTTCAGGCTGCGGAGTAGTGTTCGTTACCGAAGCGTCAACCGGCGCTGCTCCCCGAGACAAGGAGGACGCTTATGGGCATGTTTGATGACATCAAGGGCAAGGTCGAAGACCTCGTTCATGGTCATGAGGACAAGGTCGAAGAACTGAGCGACCAGGGCATCGCGAAGGCCAGTGAGGCTGCGGACGGTGCGACGGGTGGCAAGTACGGCGACCAGATCGACGCCGCCGGCCAGAAGGCCGACGACATGATCGGCGAGTAGACCTCCAGACCCTTGCGTGGGCGTCGCGGACTGAATCAGTTCGCGGCGCCCACGACAATTTTCGTGGCCCGGAGCAGTTGCCCGGGCGCCAATCCCCCACCGGCAGCATGTGGTTGGTCTACTCGTGACCTGGGCAATGGCGCCCAGGACCGACACCGAAGAGTGAGCCGATGGGCATGCTGGATGACATGAAAGACAAAGTCGACGACCTCGCGGACGACGGCAAGGACGCCTTCGGCGACGCGAAGGATGCCGTCGGCGACGCTGCCCGGGATGCCGGTGACGCCGCTGACGACGCGTGGGATGCCACCAAGGAGAAGGCAGACGATGCAGGCGACGCGGTGCGTGACCGGGTCGACGACCTCACCGACCGGGACAGTGGCGCCATGGACGACCTGGACCGGCCGACGCCGGAATGGGACGACACCCGTGACGACGTTGCCTCCGCGGACAACAACCGAGGGCTGGAGGACGAGGGCAATCCGACCGGCGAGGACCCGCGCTTCGCTTGAGACGAGGGTTAAACCGAGCACCCCTGCTGGGTGACGCGGGACGGGGCCCCGAGCGACGGCATACCGAGTGACACCGGTGGCTTGACGCTCGGGGCTCCACGGCGTTCGCCGGCGTTGAGGGCGGCCCAGGCGTCGCCGCCGGGGGTGCGGCGCACGGCATACGGCCCGCCGGCGAGCGCGGCATCCGCGATCAGGTGGTGCGGGGCGCCATAGGTGACGGCGACGGTGACCAGGTCGCCGGGGCGGGCGCGCTCGGCGCCGTCGGGCACGGCGAAGTGGACGAGCCGGTTGTCGCGCGCGCGGCCGGACATGCGCGAGGTCGCTGCGTCCTTGCGGCCCTCACCCGGCGCGACAAGGACCTCGACCTCGCGACCTTCGAGCCGCCGGTTCTCGGCCCAGGAGACTTCCTCCTGCACGGCGATCAGGCGGTCGAAGCGCTCTTGCACAACGGCTTTCGGCAGTTGGTCGGGCAAGGTCGCGGCGGGCGTGCCGGGACGGATGGAGTACTGGAAGGTAAAGGCAGAGGAGAACCGGGCCGCGCGGACGATGCGCAGGGTCTCCTCGAAATCGGCCTCGGCCTCGCCCGGGAAGCCGACGATGATGTCGGTGGTGATCGCGGCATCAGGGATCTGGGCGCGCACTGAGTCCAGGATGCCGAGGAAGCGATCGCTGCGGTAGGAGCGGCGCATCGCCTTCAGGACCCGGTCGGAGCCGGACTGCAGCGGCATATGCAGTTGCGGCATGACATTCGGTGTCTGCGCCATCGCCGCGATGACATCATCGGTGAAGGCCGCCGGGTGCGGGCTGGTGAAGCGCACCCGCTCCAGCCCGTCGATGTCGCCGCACGCGCGCAGCAGCTTGGCGAAGGCGCCCCGGTCGCCGAACTCCACGCCATAGGTGTTGACGTTCTGGCCGAGCAGGGTGATCTCGATGACGCCTTGGGCGACGAGCGCCTCGATCTCGGCGAGGATCTCTCCCGGCCTCCGGTCCTGCTCTTTCCCGCGCAGGCTCGGGACGATGCAAAAGGTGCACGTGTTGTTGCAGCCGACCGAGATCGAGACCCAGCCGGCATACGCGCTGTCGCGGCGAGTGGGCAGCGTGGACGGGAAGGTCTCGAGGGATTCGAGGATCTCGACCTCCGCGCGCTTGTTGTGGCGAGCGCGGTCGAGCAGCGCGGGAAGCGAACCGATGTTGTGCGTCCCGAAGACGACATCCACCCACGGTGCCCGTTCGACGATGGTGCCGCGGTCCTTCTGCGCGAGGCAGCCGCCGACGGCGATCTGCAGGTCAGGGTGCTTGAGCTTGGCCTGTCGCAGCGTGCCGAGGTTGCCGTAGAGCTTGTTGTCGGCGTTCTCGCGCACCGCGCAGGTGTTGAAGACGACGACATCCGCCACCTCGGGCCGCTGCTCGGCCGGGAGGCTCTCGATATCGGTGTAGCCCGCAGTCTCCAGCAACCCGGCGAGGCGCTCGGAGTCGTGGACGTTCATCTGGCACCCGTGGGTGCGCACGTCATACAGCTTGGTCATGGCACCGACCAGGGTACGGGGGTTTTCGGGTGCGGCCGTCAACCGAAAGCTCGCACCGGGCGTGTGCCGGGTATGCGCATTTGCCGCCTTCCCGCCCGTATGACGCTCCTCGCCGCCGCGATCGCCCTCACCGGCGCCTGTGGTTCAGTGGGCGATCCGGGTGCGTCGGTGAGCGCGAGCGAGTCGCCGTCGAGTTCGGTGGCAACGATCGGCACGGCCGAGGCCCAGCGACTGGGCCGGACATTCGTCGCCTTCGCTCTCGAACCGAGCCCCGCACTCCTGGCGGGCGTGCCCTTCGCGCCCGAAGTTCAACTTGGGCTGCGGGATGCCATCGACAAGACCGTGCCGCGCGCGAAGTTGGCCGACAAGGCGAGCTGGCGGATCGACCGTGAGGAGTTCGCCGCCATGGTGGGGCCCTTCGACGCGACGGCGACGCTGCGGCAGTTCGCGGGCATCCATACCGAAATCGATCCGTTCACCATCGGCATCGGCGACTATCCGCATTGCAACAACCGGCAGACCTTCCGGGCGCCGGAGGTGGCCGGGCTCGCTCGGGTCACGATCCAGCCGCGCGACGGGATGACCGACTCGTGCATCTCCTGGTTCAGCGTCGACCTCTTCGTCGACCACGGTGGCGAGATCGCAGCGGTGACCATGGACCACGGCGAGCCCTGAGCCGACAATGAGCGCATGACGACGATCGATCTCAACGCGGCCTTGGGGGAAGGTTTTGGGCGGTGGTCGCTAACCGACGACGCGGGCCTGCTGGCGGTCGTGACCATCGCAAATGTCGCCTGTGGCTTTCACGCCGGCGACCCGCGTACGCTGGAGCGCGTCTGCCGGCTGGCCGCGGAGCGGGGCGTGGCGATCGGGGCACAGGTCGCCTACCGGGCTTCGGGCGGCGCTTTATCGACGTCGACCCGGACGATCTGCGGGCCGACGCGCTCTATCAGATCGGGGCGCTGGACGCCTTTGCCCGGGCGGCCGGCTCCCGGGTGGCCTATGTCAAGCCGCACGGGGCGCTCTATAACGCGGTCGTCCACCACGAGCGTCAGGCGAGCGCCGTGGTGCGTCAGTCACGGCATACGACCGGGAGCTCGATCTGCTCGGCCTGCCGGGGTCGCGGCTGCTGTCGCTCGGAGCCGCGGCCGGGCTGCGGACGATCGGCGAGGGGTTCGTTGATCGGGGTTATACGCCCGATGGCCGGCTGGTGCCGCGCGGGGAACCAGGGGCTCTTGTGGACGCCGCCGCCATCCCGGAGCGCGCGGCGCGGATGGCTCGCGAGCGGGTCGTGCGGGCTGTCGACGGGCGCGACGTGCATGTGCCGGTCGAGAGCCTGTGCGTCCACGGCGACTCCCCCGGCGCCGTCGCGGCCGGCGGCTGGCAACTCATCGGCCGCACGGACGAGACGCTCTGGAACGAGGACTGGGACCCACCCGCGCTGCTCAGCCCCGGAATGCGCGTGCGCTTCGTCGACCAGGGCTGCTGACCTCGACTTGCCCGTCTGGATCGCGCAACGCCTCGGCGGCCCGGACGCCCTAACCCATCACTGAGCGCCGTAGCGTTGCCGGTATGCCGCCCGGTCTGCTCGTGCTCGACCCGGGACCGTTCGCGTCCCTGCAGGACGCCGGCCAGCCGGGCTGGCGCGGGTCGGGCTCTCTCAGAGCGGCGCGGCCGACCGAGGCGCCTGGCGGCTGGCCAACCGGCTGGTCGGCAATCCCCCCGGCTGCGCCGCAATCGAGGTCACCTTGGGAGGCTTCGCCGCCGTCGTGCAGGCGAATCCGCTGATCGCCGTGACCGGAGCCGAAGGGCCGGTGGAGTTGGCCGGGCGGGCGGTCGATCGGAATGCGGTGGTCTTCTGGCCCCAGGGAGTTCGCCTCGATTGCCGTATGCCGAGTGCCGGCCTCCGAAGCTATCTCGCCGTCCGCGGCGGCTGGGCCGGCGACCCCGTACTCGGATCCGTTTCCCGGCACGCGCTCGCGCGTGTGGGACCGCCGCCACTGGCGGCGGGTGACGTGCTGGAGGTGGGTGAGGACACGGCATACGTGCCGGTCGTTGGGCACGTGGCGGTGGCGCCGCTCGGCAACCACGTGGAGTTGGCGGCGACGTGGGGGCCGCGGGCCGACTGGCTCACCGACGAGGCGCGGCGCCGCCTGCGCGCGATGCCGTGGCGCGTGACGGATCGCCTGGACCGGACGGGCGTGCGGTTGGCCGGCGAGGACCTGCGCTGGCAGTCACCCGGAGCCGAGTTGGCTAGCGAAGGCGTGGTCCGCGGGGCGATCCAGGTGCCGCCGTCGGGGCAGCAGATCCTGTTCCTCGCCGACCGTCCGGCGACAGGCGGCTATCCGGTCGTAGCCGTCGTGTCGTCAGTCGCTGCGGACCGGGCCGCCCAGTTGCGTCCGGGCGATGAGGTACGGCTCAGTCTGCCCTGACGACCCCGGATCGCGGGCCGACGTCACTCCACGAAGTTTCCCCCGCTCCGCTCCTCCAATACTTCGCGGGGACCCAACACGTCACCCCGATCGCGGGCTGACCTGTGGACGACGGATGACCGGCTGTCGGCGGCACGGCATACGGTCATCGGTATGACGCGACCCAGTTCCACAACCGGCCCGCCGGCACCACCGGCCGGGGCACCGTCGCTGCGCGAACGGGCCGAAGCTGACCTGCGCCGCCTCGTCGGCCGCGCCGACGCCGACTTCCGAGACGGGCAGTTCGAGGCGATCGAGGCGCTGGTGGAGCGGCGGGCCCGGGTGCTCGTCGTGCAACGCACCGGGTGGGGCAAGTCGGCCGTCTACTTCGTCGCGACGGCCCTGCGGCGGGCGGCCGGAGCCGGACCGACGGTGATCATCTCGCCGCTCCTGGCGCTGATGCGTGACCAGATCGGCGCAGCCGAACGCGCCGGGATCCGGGCGGTGACGATGAACTCGGCGAATGCCACCGACTGGGATCAGGTGCGCGATGCGCTGGCGGCCGACGACGTCGACGTGCTGCTCGTCTCGCCCGAGCGCCTGAACAACCCGCGCTTCCGCGAGGAGCAACTGCCCGACCTGGCGCGCCGCTGCGGGTTGTTGGTCGTTGACGAGGCGCACTGCATCAGTGACTGGGGGCACGATTTCCGACCGGACTATCGCCGGATCAAGGACCTGCTCGACGGTCTCCCGGCCGACACGCCCGTCCTCGCGACGACCGCGACGGCGAATGCGCGGGTCGTCGCCGATGTCGAAGTGCAGTTGTCCGCGGGGGGCGCGCCGGTCACGACGATCCGGGGCGGCCTGGCCCGGGACTCGCTGCGGCTCGGCGTGCTGCGCTCGATGTCGCCGGAGCAGCGGCTGGGCTGGCTGCTCGCGCATCTTGGCGACCTGCCGGGGAGCGGCATCGTGTATGCGCTGACCGTCAGCGGTGCCGAGGATATGGCCGACGCCCTCGCGCGGGCCGGTCATCGGGTGGCGGCCTACACCGGTCGCACCGACCCAGGGGACCGCGAACGCCTCGAGAATGCCTTGCGCGCCAACGAGATCAAGGCCCTCGTCGCGACCTCGGCACTCGGCATGGGCTTCGACAAGCCCGACCTCGGCTTCGTCGTGCACGTCGGCGCACCATCGTCGCCCGTGGCCTACTACCAACAGGTCGGGCGGGCCGGGCGGGCCACCGAGCGGGCCGATGTCCTGCTGCTCCCGGGGCCGGAGGATCAGGACATTTGGCGCTATTTCGCCTCGGTGTCGATGCCGCGCGAGGAGCAGGCGTCAGCGGTGCTAGCCGCCTTGGCGCAGGCCGGACGCCCCCTGTCGACCGCGGCCATCGAGACGATCGTCGACATCCGGCGCACCCGACTGGAGTTGCTGCTGAAGGTGCTCGATGTCGACGGGGCGGTCAACCGGGTCAGCGGCGGCTGGATCGCTACGGGTGCGCCGTGGACCTATGACGGCGAGCGGTACGCGTGGGTCGCCCAGCAGCGACAGGCCGAGCAGGAGCAGATGCTCGCGTATGAACGCGGCGCGGCCTGCCGGATGGCGTACCTCCAGCACGCGCTCGATGACGACTCCGCAGCCGACTGCGGACGCTGCGACAACTGCGCCGGCCCCTGGTATCCAACGGAGATCCCCGATCGGGTAATCGGGGCCGCCCGCGAGCAGTTGGCCCGAGTCGGCACCGTGATCGAGCCGCGCGCGATGTGGCCGACCGGGATGGACCGGCTCGGGGTCCCGGTCCGGGGCAAGATCGCGGCGCAGGAGCAGGCGGAGGACGGGCGAGTGCTCGCTCGCTTGTCGGACCTGGGGTGGGGCCAACGCTTGCGCCCGCTCCTGCAACGGGACGGGCCGGTGCCCCCAGAGGTGCTGTCCGGGGTGGTTCAGGTGCTCACGGAATGGGGCTGGGCACAGCGACCGGTGGCCGTCGTGGCCATTCCGTCGCGCGCCCGGCCGGCGCTGGTGACCTCGCTCGCGCAGGGCATCGCCGAGATCGGTCGGCTGCGCTATCTGGGCACCCTCGACGTGATTGATGGTGGTCCAGCCGGTGAGCCGGGCGGCAATTCCGCCTTCCGGCTGGCGAATGTGTGGGAGCGCCTGGCCGTCGGTCTGGCATTGGCCGACGCCTTGGCCGGCATTCCCGGCCCGATCCTGCTCGTAGACGACTTTGTGAGTTCCCGGTGGACGGTCACCGAGGCGGCGCGAGCCTTGCGGCGCGCCGGGGCCCCAGCCGTGCTCCCCCTGGCGCTAGCGATCGACGGCTGACCGCCGCCCGTGCACGGGTCGGGCCCCGCCCAGATCCCCGGGCGGGGCCCGACCCGGTGATGACGCTCAGGAACCGAAGGCGTCCTTGGCCGCGTCGCGCGCGTCGTCGACGGCGTCCTCGGCACGCTCGGCAGCCTGCTTGACGTTGGCCTCGGCCTGCTCGGTCAAACCCTCGGCCTGCAGACGCTCGTTGTCCGTGGCGTCACCGACCTTCTCCTTGACCTTGCCGACGGCCTCTTTGGTGGCATTGCTGATCTTGTCGCCGATACCCATGGGTTTCTCCTTTGTTCGGTTGATCAGTGGTTCCACCGTGCCAAAGGATCGGCTCTCTAGGGGGCTAAGGACCCGGGCGATCTTCAGCGCCGGACGGTCGCCGATTCCGCGGCCGGGGCCGGCAGTCGCACCGTGAACATCGGCAGAAAGACCTGCACCAAGGGGCCGATGAGGACGGCATACAGCACAGTGCCAAGGCCGACGACACCGCCGAGCAGCCAGCCGACGACGAGCACCGACACCTCGATCGAGGTGCGGACCAGGCGCAACGAAACCCCGGTGCGCCGGTGCAGGCCCGTCATCAGCCCGTCGCGCGGCCCGGGCCCGTACTGGCTGCCGATGTAGAGGCCACCCGCGATGGCATTGGCCACGATGCCGCCGAGGAGGAGCCCCCATCGAGCGCCCAGGTTGTCTGGCGCGTCCAGCACGCGCAGCGTCGCGTCGGTCGCGAGCCCGATCAGCACGGAATTGAGCACCGTCCCCAGCCCCGGCCACTGCCGAAGCGGTATCCACAGGAGCAACACCACAAAACTTGTAACGATCACGACCGTGCCGAAGCTGACCCCCCAGTGCTCTTCCACGCCCTGATGGAAGACATCCCACGGATCGAGACCGAGGCCGCTGCGCAGCATCATTGCCATCGAGACGCCGTAGAGCACCAGACCGATCACCAGCTGACTCAGCCGGTGGGCCGTCTTCCCAGCGCGGATCTGCTCCAGCGGGGTCATCGGATGCAGGTCCGCCCGGCGGGCCAGGCCGCGGCGGGCCAGCGCAAGTGGTGACATGCCTACAGCCTTCCCCCAAGTGGTCTGGTTTTACATAGCCAATCATGCAAGAGTGGCCTCATGACGCCGTCCATCTCCGCCGTGCGGCTCGGACGCCTCCTCGGCGAAGACGCCCTGGCTCGCCCCGCCTATCGGTCGCTCGCCGGGGCGATCATGGCGCTGCTCGCCGACGGCCGCATCCCCTCCGGCACCCGCCTGCCCAGCGAGCGCGAGTTGACCGCGGCACTCGGCTGCTCTCGCACGACCGTCACCAACGCGTATGCCGTGCTGGCCGAGCGCGGTTACCTCGCCGCGCGTCGTGGGTCGGGCTCGATCGCGCGCGTACCGAGCAAATCCGCGTCAGCTGGTCGAGTGCTCACGCCGGCGATCCGGCTGGATCCCGACGCCATCGACCTGACCTGCGCCGCCACGAGGGCGCCGGAGGGGATTCTCGACGCATTTGCCGCGGCCCTCGCCGAACTCCCCGGCTATCTCAGCGACAACGGCTACGCCCCGGTCGGCCTGCTCGATCTGCGTACCGCGATCGCCGACCGCTACCGGCAGCGCGGCCTGCCGACGAGCCCCGACCAGATCCTCGTCACCTCCGGCGCAGTCGCCGGCCTGGCCATCGTCTCGCGCGCCCTCCTCACCCCGGGCGACCGGGTCATCGTCGAGAGTCCGACCTATCCCAACGCGCTGGAAGCCTTGGGCCGCAGCGGGACTCGCACCCTGACGATCCCCGTGGATGCGACGGGGCCGGATCTCGACGAGACGGAACGGGTGCTGCGCGCCGGGGGCGCGCGGGCGGCATACCTGATCCCCGACTTTCACAATCCGACCGGCGCCCTGCTCGACGACAGCGACCGCGAACGACTCGCCCGGGCACTGCGGCGCAGCGGCACCATCCCGCTCATCGACGAGACGGTGGCAGAGGTCGACCTCGACGGCGGCCCGGCCGTGCGACCTTTCGGCGTGTTGGCCCCGGACGCGATCGCGCTCGGCAGTGCGGCCAAGACCTTTTGGGGCGGCCTGCGGATCGGCTGGATCCGCGTGCCGGGCGCGCTCGCCGGGCGGTTGCTCGACGCGCGGGCGACCCTCGATCTCGGTGCGCCGATCCTCGAGCAACTCGTCCTGACCCACCTGCTGCGGACCCACGGCGGTATGCCGATCGGCCGGCTCGCCGAGCTTCGCGCGGCCCGCGATGCGACGAGCGCCGCACTGCGCGAGCGGCTTCCCGACGCGCGCTTCGTGGTGCCGCGCGGTGGCCTCAATCTGTGGGTCGACCTCGGCGAGATCAGCGCCGGTGCGGTCGCTCTCGCCGCCGAGCGCTTCGGCCTGCAAATCGCTGCTGGACCCCGCTTCGCCCCCTCCGGCGGCTTCGAGCATCACGTCCGGATCCCCTATGTCGCCGACCCCGACGTGATGGCGACCGCGGTCGAACGTCTCGGCGCGGCCGTCGATCATGTCCGCGCCCACGGGGTCGCCGGGATCACGACCGCCGCCGCCCACGGCTTCGTCGCCTGATCGCCCGCACCGGCCGCCCGGACCTGGCACGCTGGCGCCATGACGTCCTTCCGGATCACCCGTCTGCAGCATGTCCAACTCGCCATCCCGCCGGGCGGCGAGCAGGCCAGCCGGTCCTTTTGGGTGGACGCGCTGGGTTTCATCGAAGTGCCCAAGCCGCCGATGCTGGCCGTGCGAGGCGGGTGTTGGTTCCGGCTCGGCGACCTCGAGATGCACATGGGGATCGAAGAGCCCTTCGTGCCGGCCCGTAAGGCGCACCCCGCACTCTTGGCCACCGACCTCGATGCGCTGGCCGCGCGCCTGACCGAGGCCGGGGCCGAGGTCCGGTGGAGTCAGGAAGTCCCGGGCACCAAGCGCTTCCACACCGACGACCCCTTCGGCAACCGGTTGGAGTTCATCGAGGACGTGCCCTAGCCCCGAGTCAGCCGGCGGGCGGCCCGTCCGGGCGCAGCATCGCCGGCTGCAAGGTCGTCGCCGGACCGCGCCGATAGAGCAACGCCGGTCGCCCGAGGCGACCGTCACCCTCGTCCCGGCCCTCGGTCGCCACCACGAAGCCAGGGGTCGAGAGCACCTTGCGACGGAAGTTGCCGAGGTCCGGTGCGGCCCCCCAGACAGCGGCATACACGCGGCGCAGGTCGGCCAAGGTGAACGGCTCGTCGGCGAACTGTGCTGCGAGCGTGGTGTATTCGATCTTCGATCGCACGCGCTCCAGGGCATCGCGCAGGATGTCGGCGTGGTCGAAGGCGAGGTCGACGCTCCCCTCCCCCGGGGCATCCGCATCCAGCCCCAGGTCCTCGACCGGCCACCATCGCGCCGCTGCCGCGTCCGAACCGGCCGTCGGGCCGCTGCGAGCCAGGCCCGGCGCGAAGGCGACGTGCGCAACGGAAACGACTCGCATCCGCGGGTCACGATCTGGCGCCGAGTAGGTGGCCAATTGCTCGAGGTGTCCCGAAAAGCGTTCCAGGCCAGTCTCTTCGGCAAGTTCCCGCCACGCCGCGCTTGCGGCGTCCTCGGCGATTCCGACGAAGCCACCCGGCAGGGCCCAGTGCCCTGCGAAGGGGTCATCCCCACGTTGGACGAGCAGCACGGCCAGGGTTCCCTCGTGGATGGTGAACACGGCGAGATCCACGGTCACCGCGAACGGCGGATAGCTCTCACCGGACCGCTTCGCCGCGCTCATCGGAGCACCTCCACGCCAGCCGCGGCCAGCTCATCGAGCGCCGCAGCACAGGACTGCGGCGCCACCCCCGCCGTCAGCGGAAGGATCACCCGTGTCTCGAAGCCGGCCCGGCGTGCGTCGAGCGCCGTGGCGCGAACGCAGTAGTCGGTCGCGATCCCGACCACGTCCACGGCTCGAATCCCTTGCGCAGCAAGAAGTTCGGCCAAGCCATCGCCGTCGGCGTCGGCGCGCCCTTCGAACATCGAGTAGGCCGGCTCGCCCATCCCTTTGCGCACCTGATGGGTCAGCCGATCCGCCAGGCCCGCCTCGGCGAACTCGGCACCCGCTGTGCCGGCGACGCAGTGCACCGGCCAGGTGCCCGCGTAGTCGGGCGCGCCGGTCAGTGCGAAATGGCCCCCATTGTCCGATCCTGGTGTGTGCCAATCTCGGGAGCCGACGATGAGGCGGTAGTCGCCGGCATACCGATCGATGTGGTCGACGATCGCAGCGGCGACGGCGCGCCCACCGGTGACGGCCAGCGATCCGCCTTCGACGAAATCGTTCTGGACGTCGACGACCAGAAGTGCTGTGGTGCTCATGCCTAGTCCTCCTCGGTTGCAGTGGTGAAAGGCGTCCCGTCGGCGACATCCCGGGCGCTCGCCGGCAAGGCCTCGACGACCGCCCGGGCATACCCGCGGATCTCGTCGAGCGCCGGGTTGTGGACGATCTCGCCGCCCCGGATCACGGGCACTTGCAGGGGCCGGGCGTCCGGGGGAACGGTGCCGTCGAGAGTGAAGCCTTCGCTCCCGTCTCCTCGCCGGTATGCCGTTTTCCGCCCGCCCGCGGATCCCTTGCCGCTCGCCTTCTTCGCCACCGGGCGAAGGGGTGCATCGGCTCCGGGGCGGTCGGCCACGGCCACGAGTTTGTAGACCATCCCCGCGGTGGGATGCCCCGATCCGGTGACAACGCGCGTGCCCACGCCGAACCCGTCGATCGGTGCCGCGCCGAGGGCGGTGATCACGTACTCGTCAAGGTCACTGGTGACGACGATGCGGGTGCCGGTGGCGCCGAGTTCGTCGAGCAACGCTCTGGCACGGCGCGACTCGATGTCGAGATCGCCGGAGTCGATGCGGATCGCGCCCAGCCCCGACCCGGCTACCTCCACCGCCGTCCGGATGCCCTGCTCGATGTCATAGGTGTCGACGAGCAAGGTGGTGCCGACGCCCAGGGCGGCCACCTGGCTGGCGAAGGCTGCGCGCTCGCTCTCGTGAGAGAGGATGAAGGCGTGGGCCACCGTGCCCACGGTCGGAATGTCGTAAAGGTGGCCACCGGCGAGATTGCTCGTACTCCCGAAGCCGGCCAGATAGGCCGCGCGGGTCGCCGCGATGGCCGACATCTCGTGCGTTCGCCGACTGCCCATCTCGATGATCGGTCGGTCGCCCGCGGCCGTGACCATGCGGGCGGCAGCGCTGGCGACGGCCGTGTCGTGATTGAGCACCGAGAGCACGAGTGTCTCGAGGAGCAGACATTCACCCAGCGGGCCCTCCGCGGTGAGCACGGGGCTCCCGGGAACGTAGATCTCGCCCTCCGGATAGGCCGTCAGGTCGCCACTGAACCGGAAGTCCGCCAGCCGGTCGGCCGCCTTGGGCGTGATCGCGCCGACCTGCAAGAGATAGCCGATCTCGTCCTCGTCGAACCCGAAGTCGGCGATCAGCGGAATCAGTCTGCCAAGCCCGGCAAGCAGGCCATAACGCCGGCCCGGCGGCAGACGACGGGCAAAGGCTTCGAAAACGCTGTGATCGTCGACGCTGCCGTCCTCGACGAAGGAGGAGTACATCGTCAACTCGTAGCGGTCGGTGAGCATCCCCGGGCTCGGCGCGTGCCACGTGCCACCCACGGCCCTTGATGAAGGCCCGCTCGGGACCGTCGATTCAGTTGCATCCACTACGGATCCCCCTCTCTGCGGCATTACAGTCATTTTGACTATAACAGGACTTCCCCCGCCGTGGGGAAGGACGGCCCGCCCATCCCGGGCCCACCCCAAGGCCCGCCCCTCAGTCGCGCACGTGCTCCGCCGACAGTGCGATCTCCTCGAACACGACCCGGCCGGCCAACCCGGACGGATACCCTTTGCGGGCCAACAGCCCCGCGAGCCGGCGCACCTGAACGGATCGGTCGAGCCCGTTCAGTCGCTTGAGCCGGGTCCGAACGAGGGCTCGCGCTCGCTCTTCCTCGACCGCATCAGGAACGGCGTCGAGGACGTCGGCGGCCGTGTCGGCAGCAACGCCTTTCGCGCGCAACTCCCGGCTCAGCATCGCCTTGGCCACGCCCCGGCTGTTCTGCTTCGAACGGACATAGAGCTCGGCATACGCCGCATCGTCGACCAGACCGACCTCGGCGAGCCGGTCCAAAACCTCGCGCGCCACTGCCGGGTCACACTCCCGCTTCGCCAGCGCGCGCGCCAGCTGGGCCCGCGTCTTGGGCGAATTCGTCAACTGGCGCAAGACAATTGCCTTCGCGACGGCGTGCGGATCCCGAGCCGCTGGTGTGCGGTCGTCGCCGGAGGGAGTGGATTCCGGCGACGACCGCGGCGGGGGGTGTGGGTTCCCGCCGGTTTGGAGCCGGGCCACCTCGGCGCGCAAGGCGTCGAGGGCGGGCCGCGACTGGCTGCTCACGACCGTCAGAATTCGACTGGCACGTCGACGACGGCCGGTGCGTCCACGCGCGGACCGATGCCGAGCTTCTCCTTGATCCGCTTCTCCAGCTCGTCGGCCAGGTCGGGGTTGTCCTTGAGGAAGTTGCGGGCGTTCTCCTTGCCCTGACCGAGCTGGTCGCCGTCGTAGGTGTACCAGGCCCCGGACTTGCGCACGAAGCCCTGGTCCACGCCCATATCGATCAAGCCGCCTTCGCGCGAGATGCCGTGGCCGTAAAGGATGTCGAACTCGGCCTGCTTGAAGGGCGGGCTGACCTTGTTCTTGACGACCTTGACCCGTGTGCGATTGCCCACTGGCTCGTTGCCGTCCTTCAGGGTCTCGATCCGACGCACGTCCAGTCGGACAGACGCATAGAACTTCAGCGCCTTGCCACCCGTGGTCGTCTCGGGGCTGTTGTGCACCATCACCCCGTCGACGAAGTAGTTGTGGGTGCCCTCGACTTCGATGTCGAATCGGTGCATCGATCGGGTCGGCGGCTTGACGTGGACATCCAAGACGCGAGCGGGCACCAGGACCTCCCGCGGCGGCACGAACTGCGGCGGCATCGCGAACTGGCCACGGAATCTCGGCAGCAGCTTGTCGTCCATCGACGGATGGACATACGGCGCCACAACTTCCATGAAGCGCGCGGAACCAGCGGTGGTCAGCACCAGATACGACTTCTGGGCTCGGCCCCGCGTCGTGACCGCGGCCTCGACTCCGAATGTGTCGCGTAGGTAGTCCGCGAGCCGAGTGCGGCTGGACGGACTCATCGCCTCGACGCAAAAGTCGATCCGACCACTACCCCCGCGCGTTCGCTCCTGCAGACCCTTACTGCGCAGGGCAACGGAGCCGTCGTCCATGAACCACACCGCAAGAGCCACCGGGGTGAGCTGCTTGAGCACCTCGTCGGTGACGTGCTTCTTGCCGTCGCCCCAATAGACGACTTCACGCAACTCGCCGAGCTCGGGCAACGGAGTGAAGTCGACGTGAACCGCGCCCGTGGACCGAACTGTCCGGGTCTGGCCGATGTTGCCGAGCTGGGCGCACTTCCAGTCGAGATACGCGACCTGCTTGGGTCCGTGCCCCATGCGGTAGCGAACGCCTGACCGTCCCCGGGTGTTGGGAGCCAAATGGCCGTTACCCAGCAGACCGCCAAGGATGACCTGCCACTGCTGGTCGGACAGACGCGCCGTCTCGCTGACCATGACCCGATCTCCTGCGATCAACTCGCCGGCCTCGCGCCAACCACCAGGCGTGCGGACCAAATGGTTCTCGGTGGCGGCGAACTGTGAGCGTCCGTTTCCTCCGGACTTGGCGACCGTGAATTGAAGGAAGCGTGCGGCTGGACCATTGTCGAACCAGTTGGTCACCGGCCTGGCAACGACGCTGTCGGTCACGGGGTCGTAGGTGCGGACCTCGACGTCCATCCGCTGGTTGACGATCTTGCCGATCTTTTCGGTGGATCCGTCGGCCAGCGTGATCCGCGTGTTGTACGACATGCAGCCGAACATCACCCCGATCTTCTCGCGCAGCTGGTTGATGAAGATCGCCGTCGTATTGGTGTTGTTCAGCGCGCCCGTGATCTTGCGCAGCGCCTGACTCATCAGGCGGGCCTGCAGGCCGACGTGCGAGTCGCCCATCTCGCCCTCGATCTCGGCGCGCGGCACGAGCGCCGCGACGGAGTCGATGACGATGATGTCGATCGCCCCAGAACGCACCAGCATGTCGGCGATCTCCAGCGCCTGCTCACCGGTGTCGGGCTGGCTGACGATCAGCGCATCGGTGTCGACACCAAGCTTCTTGGCATAGTCCGGGTCGAGCGCGTGCTCGGCGTCGATGAAGGCCGCGATCCCGCCATTGCGCTGCGCATTGGCCACCGCATGCAGCGCCACGGTTGTGTTGTGCGACAACATCCCATTGGCCAGGAAGCTGTGGGAATCGGGAACCATGAGATCGAAGGTGGGCTCCTCGCCCGCGTCCTCGACCGCGGTGATCGCTTCGTAGGTGTAGTCGGACTCAGCCAGCTCCTGCAGAATGCCGATGATGTGCTTCGCCCCCGGGGGGATCTGAGACGGGCGCCCCTGCGCCCAGGCGAGGATCTTGTCCAGGCGCCCGCGGGAACAACCCAGGTCCAGATCTGCGCGGAAAAGATCCCCCGCGATCCGATCGAACTCGCGGTCCCCGCCGATTGCGTCCCGCAGATCGGCGATCAGGCCCCGTAGGTGGGGAATGTTCTCGAACTGCGGATCACGCGGAGAGCGACGAAAGTTCGAGGCCACTTGATCCGCACGACGCCGGCTGCGGAAGCCGACGGTGTCGAGGAAGCGGTGAGCAGCGGCCGGGTTGATGAGCACGCTGTAGTAGTCGCGGTCGTAGGTGGTTTGGATAGACGCCGGAATCCCCAACCCGAACAACATCAGTTGGACCTGCCGGGCGAGCTCCACGGAGGCAGTGCCCAGACCGATCGTGGAGGTGGGGTCGATCCAGCCATCGCCTTCGAACAGGGCAGACAAGAAGGCGACCTGGGCCTTGGCGCCGGCCGTGCGAACCCGGTGCGGGATCACCTTGCCGGGCGCATTGACGTAGTCGAGCCCATACTCGTCCGCGATGCGTCGACGCAGGGCGACGTCGTGGATGACATGCTCCCGGTCCGCGTCGTGCTTGACGCGGACCCCAAACAGAGTCTCCGCGAGCCGGCTCCACTCCGCCGCTACCTCGGCATCCCAATTGGTGAAGCGGACCGCATGCCGGTTCGCCTCACCGAGCGTTCCTTCGGCAACCAGGTATCCGAGGAAAACGGCCTCGTCCTCGCTAAGACCGGCACCGCAAGCCGCTTCTTCGGCGCCGAAGAGCGCCGAGACGATGACGTCGCCGGGCACTAAGCGTCCTGCGTTGCGCCAGACGATATTGCCGCGCTCCGACATGACGCGGAAGGGGTGGTTGTGCGTCGCGGTGACGCTTCGGCCGGACCGAGTGGTGATGCGAAGTACGGGCTTGCGGTTGTTGTGCGTCAGCACGACGACAGGCTCGAGCGCTCCGCGCTCGTTGACGATTCGAACCCCGGAGTCTCGGACATCGGTGGTTCGGGATGTGCACGAGGCCGCCTGTCCGAAGCGGGCGAAGAACTCGGCAACCGTTTCCAGGCCCAGATCGGTCCAGATGTAGGTGTCCGCAGTCAGACATTTGCCGCTGCTCTCAGGTCCGTAGATCTCCACCACGCGCCCGCGCGGCAGGCCGCCGATGCCGAGGGCGACATCCAGCGAGATCGATCCGGTCGGGATCACCTCGATCGGCGCACGGACCTCGTCGCCGAGCCGCATCACCGCGCCCTTGCCGAAGTTCTTCTCGATCTGCCCCATCGCGGACTCGAGGGCCTTGCTCTTCTGGTCGGCCAACTTCTGGTCCATGTCCGGCTTCGCGGCCATGCCACACCTCTTCTTTCATCTCGTGTCGAGCGCGCCTGCCTTCGACCCCGGCCGAGTTCGGCTCGTGGGTCAGACGCTAGGCGGGACCACCGACAACCCTCCATCCCCGCCGGAAAGGCTGTGGATGATGCAGTGCGGCGTTCCCACCTGTGAACGACACTAGCCGAACACTTGTTCGACGAACAGCGACACGCCGCAGCATTGCCGAGGGTGTCTACTTGTGGCCTCACATCCGTCCACGGTCAGGCGACTACTTGGTGATGCCACCCGTCCAACCCTTCGAGAACGCCGTGCAGACGCACGGACCCACCGTGCTGCGCGTCTGCCGCGCGGTCCTGGGCGCCGGTCCGGACGCCGACGACGCATGGTCGGAGACCTTCCTCGCCGCGCTTCGCGCGTGGCCGGACCTACCGCCCGGCACCAACGTCCAGGCCTGGCTGGTGCGTGTCGCCCGCAACAAGTCCATCGACATCGTCCGCGCGACCGCCCGGCAAGCGATCCCGGCCGATGCCCTTCCTGATGCCGCGCGCTCGCACGACCCGCAGGCCACCGACGTCTGGCAGGCCGTCGCCCGGCTCCCCCAACGCCAACGCGAAGCCGTCGCCTATCACTACTTCGGCGGGCTGCCGCATACGGAAACCGCCGAAGTGACCGGCTCCTCCCCCGCCGCCGTTCGCCGGGCGGCGGCCGACGGCATCGCCGCCTTGCGCCGCACGCTGTCCACCGACGATCCGACCCCGTCCGCCCGCACTCCCGCGAAAGCCAGCCGATGAGCCCGACCCTGACGACCCTGACCGCGCCCACGGACACCGAACTGCAGAGGCTGCACGATCGCCTCGCCGCCCGCGCCGAGAGCGAGCACCTGCTCGCCGTCGCCTATCGCATGCTCGACACCCCGATCGGTTCGCTGTTGATCGCCGCCACCGAGCGCGGCCTGGTGCGGGTGGCTTTCGAGAACGAGGACACCGACGCGGTGCTCGCCGAGCTGGCCGACCACGTCAGTCCCCGCATCCTTCGCGATGCCCGCCGCCTCGACGTCGCCGCGACCGAACTCGACGAGTACTTCGCGCACGCGCGGACCACCTTCGACCTCCCGCTGGATTTCGCCCTCACCCGGGGTTTTCGCGGCGAGGTCCAGGCCGCGCTCACCGCGATCCCGTATGGCGCGACGGCCACCTACGGAGAAGTCGCCGCCCTCGTGGGCCGCCCCCGCGCGGCCCGCGCCGTGGGGTCGGCGTGCGCGACCAACCCGCTCCCGATCGTGCTGCCCTGCCACCGGGTCGTCCCGGCCGACGGGACCCTCGGCAGGTACCGCGGCTGCGCGCCGGCCAAGGCCACCCTGCTTTCCTTCGAGTCTGCCTGATCCGAAACGGGCGCGACCGGCTCGGCGGGTACCCTTGACGGGCCCGAAGCCCGCACGCCGATGATGGACGACTTTGCCGACGACCACCCATGCCGCACCCGCTGCGCCGTCGACGACCCATCAGCCCAAAGGCTTCCGGCCGGACGTCGAGGGCCTGCGCGCGATTGCGGTCGGCACCGTGCTGTGGTTTCACGCCGGCCTGAGCGGGCTGACCGGAGGCTTCGCCGGTGTCGACATCTTTTTCGTGATCTCGGGCTTCCTGATCACCGGGCAGATCACCCGTGAGGTCGAGCGCACCGGGCGGATCTCGCTGGTCGGGTTCTACGCCCGCCGCGCCAAACGACTCTTCCCCGCAGCCGCGGCGGTCCTGGTCACCACCACCTTGCTGACCTGGATCGTCCTGCCGAAGATCAGCTGGCGCGACTTCGGTTGGGATATCACCTCGGCCGCGGCCTATGTCGTCAACTGGCGCCTGGCCGCCCGGTCCGTCGACTACCTCGCGGAGGACACCACCGCCTCTCCGGTCCAGCACTTCTGGAGCCTGGCGGTGGAGGAGCAGTTCTACATCATCTGGCCGATCCTGCTGCTCCTGCTGGCACTGCTCATCCGCACCCGCCGGTTGCCGATCCGCCCGACCCTGTCCATCGGCCTCGCCGCAATCGTGATTCCCACCCTCGCCTGGTCCATCCATCTCACTGCGACCGACCCGGCCCGCGCGTATTTCGTCACCACCACCCGGTTGTGGGAGTTGGGCGTCGGCGCGCTCGTCGCCGTCGGCACGACCGTATGGGCGCGCCTGCGCCCCCCGATTGCAGCCGCCATCGCGTGGGGCGGCCTCGCTGTGATCGCGGTCGGGTTGTTCACGCAGTCCACCAGGACGCCGTGGCCGGGCTCCGCGGCCCTGATCCCCGTGCTCGGTGCGGCGGCCGTCATTCTCGGTGGCCAGAGCGCGGGCGCCCTCGGCCCGGTGCGTCTGCTCGGCGTCCGGCCGATGGTCTGGATCGGCGGCCTGTCCTATTCCCTCTATCTCTGGCACTGGCCGCTCGTCGTGGCCGCCAAACAGGCGTGGCACGGCCTGACCTGGTGGCAGGGCGTCGCGGTGGTGACGGCCAGCGTCATACCGGCGTGGTTGACGCACAAGCTGATCGAGAACCCGCTGCGCTTTCACTTAGAGATCGCGCGGATAGGTCAGGGTCGTCGGGTGGGTCGGGTGTCCCAGCGGTGGGTCGTCCAGGCTCGGCGGAGCAGGCTTCGGGTGATGATGACCGCG